>CADBQF010000078.1 GCA_902796705.1 Ruminococcus flavefaciens | reverse complement strand
GCTGTCTGAACAGGTGCGATATCTTCAAAAACAGGAGCAGCAGGCTGAACCGGAGCTGTCTGAACAGGTGCGATATCTTCAAGAACGGGAGCAGCAGGCTGTACCGGTACTATATCTTCGATGACCGGTGCTGCGTTCTGAGGTGCGGCATTGTATCCGAAGAGAGAATTTGCAAGTGCATCAAAATCATCGGCAGCCGTCTGTGCAGGCTGAGGTTCTTCATACTGTACAGGCTCCGGCTGATATACAGGCTGAGGCTCCGGCTCATACATCTGCTGAGGCTCTGCCTGATATACAGGTTCAGGCTCAGGCTGATACATGGGCTGCGGCTGATATGCCGGCTGCTGAGGCTGATATGCAGGCATACCGAAATTTGACATATTTCCGAGAGCTGCTGTAGCTGCGGATATATCGTCTATCACGGGAGGTGCTGCCGGAGCAGGTTCTTCCACAGGTTCGATGACTTCCTGCGGTGCATTGTACTGCTGGGGAGCTGCCGGCTGCTGACCGCCGCCGAAAGAGAACATCTTCATGATGTCGTTCTCGTCCATGATGCCGACGGGATGCGGCTCTTCTTCCGGAGCAGGAGCAGGCTCTTCCTCCTGGGGAGTATTTATAGCGAACTGTGCGAGGAAATTGTCCTGTACCGGTGCGGGAGCAGGGGCAGGTGCAGCTTCTTCCTCCTGGGGTGCATTTACGGCGAACTGAGCGAGGAAGTTGTCCTGTGCCGGTTCGGGAGCAGGAGCAGGTTCTTCCGGCTGAGGTGCGTTTATAGCGAACTGAGCGAGGTCGTTGTCGATAGCGACATTCGTTCCGGGAATGGTCTTAGTCTGCGGAGCAGCTTCCTGTACCGGTTCCGGAGCAGGAGCAGAAACGGGTTCTTCTCTCTTGGGCGGTTCCGGCTCAGGTTCGGGGCGTTTGTTCTGGGGTTCAGTGATCCTGGCTGTAGTATTGCCGAGAGGAACGATGCCGTCATCAGCCATACCAAGTTTTTCACGCTGTCTTTCTTCCTTTAAAAGACGAGTCATTTCCTTCTTGTCAGCCTTTATCATTTTCTTTGCGAGGACAGTTTTACATTTTTCGCAGGTGATCTCCTTGAGGTCGGTCATAACAGAACCTCTGCGGTATCTTGTGACATTTTCGCCCTTGAGAAGGTTTATACCGCAGCCTGTCTTCTTTTCATTATCTGTACCATGTACATCATCATTCATGTTCGAGGTCACGAGAGTGATTTCCATAACGATCTCCTCTTACACAGCCGGGGGGTAGCTGTGTCTTCCGCTTTACGGCAGCGGAAAGCCGATTTTCACACATACTGCCGGGGCAGCCGGATATGTACGGCGGCTGACAGTCCTGTTGTTTCACGATAACAATATATATTCATTATACATGATACGTTTTAAAAAATCAACACTTTCTTAAAAATTCGCAACTGAAATTATACTATTTTTAAAATTTTCGGTGAAAACAACAAAACGTTATCGTTTTTTTTGTCGAAAACACCACAATTATTTCACGCAAAACGAACAGTATATGATGAATGTACTGTATCTGATATGTAAAAACTTTATACAATAAAGCCGCAGAACTTTTGTTTATATAATGTTCATACTCTGTTCTTGACAATAACAAATAAATTTGTTATACTAAATCAGAAGGATTTAGGCAGTTTTTTCTAATATGAAGACTGCCGTTTCATACCCTGATTACCGATCGGAGGTGGGTGACGGGTTGATATCTGACAGAACGATAAGACGCATCACAGCCGGTATGCTCTCTCTCATTACGGCTGCCGGTGTCTCGCATATGCCGGCGGAAGCTCTCGCTGACGACTCTGTGAGCATCTCGGCTGAGACTGCCGCTGCGATGAACAATGACTATTACCATATAAATGATACGGATACTTCCGTGCTGACTTACGGCGAATACCACGATATCTATTCCGGAGAGGCACGTCCGGAGCATATCACCGAAGTCAGGGGAGCAGACTGCTCGTCTTTCAGCGGAGGAACTTTCAGCAGGGGAAGCTATTCCTCTGACGGCGAAACAAGGGACGATGTCCTCATCTGGGAGTCACCGGAGGGCGAGGTCAGCTACGATGTGAATATAGAAGAAACGGGCATCTACTGTATGGAGATGTCTTATTTTCCGCTGGAGTCGGACAGCACGGCTATTGAGTTCTCGCTCTCGGTGGACGGCGAAGTGCCGTTCGATACGGCTTCAAGGCTGACGCTCAACAGAGTGTGGGTGAACGAGCATGATATCTATACCGACAGCAGAGGAAATCAGGTGCGTCCGGCACAGGTGCAGCACGGTATGTGGCAGTGCTGCGATATAGGCGATGTTGACGGACTTTTCAGCGAGCCGCTCATTTTTTACCTCGAAAAGGGAGAGCATGAGATCACGTTCACCTCGGAGAGAGCGGAGTTCGTGATAGAGAAGGTCCGCTTCCATGTCCCGGAGGAGATACCCTCACGGAGCGAATATGAGGCTTCCGTGCAGGCAGGAGTTTCAAAGGCGGATACTCCGGCTCATAGATTCCGCATAGAGGGCGAGGACGCTGTGTATAAATCAGATCCGACTCTCTGCCCGACTTATGACAATACGAGCTATCTCGTTTCTCCGTCCGATCCGGTGAAGGTCGTGTACAATACGCTCGGCGGCGGAAGCTGGAGAAAAGCTCTCCAGACGGTCACATGGGATATCCCGAAAGAGGATATAAAGTATGACGGCTGGTACAGGATAGGCATAAAGGCACGTCAGGACGAGATGAGAGGTCTGTATTCAAACAGGCGTATCTATATAGACGGCGAAGTCCCGTGCAGAGGTCTTGAACAGGTGAAGTTCTTCTACGGCACGGACTGGTCTGTGGTCACTCCGGAAGAGGACGGCGAGGACGTTTATGTCTACCTCACCGCCGACCGTGACCACACTATCACTATGGAATGTGTTCCCGGCGAGATAGGAGATTCGCTCCGCAGGCTCGACAAAGCCGTTACGCAGCTCAATGAGCATTACCGCAGCGTGCTGATGATAACAGGCCCTTCGCCGGATAAGTATACAGATTATTATGTTCACGAGAAACTGCCCGATCTTGTGGGCGAATTCGACAGGCTCTCGGCTGAACTTACCGATGTGCAGAAGGATATTGAGGGACTTTCAAAGACTGCCGGCTCGGAAGCCGCTGTGCTTGAGCGAATGACGGTAGTTCTCGATAAATGCGTGAAGAAGCCTCTGAAGATACCGTCGTACCTCGGACGCATCAAGGACGATATCACGGCAGTCTCGGCGTGGATGAGGGATTTCCGTGACCAGCCGCTCGAAGTGGATTATATCGAATTCGCTTCTGCGGGAGAAAAATTTTCCGGCTGTGACGAAAAGTTCGGGAAGTCGTTCATGTTCAGTGCGAAGGCTTTCTTCGGCTCGTTCTTTGAGGATTATACGACGCTTTCGGACGTTACGGGAAAAGATGCCATTGATGTATGGGTATCGCTCGGAAGAGATCAGGCTCAGGTCGTCAAGGAGATGACGGAGAGCGATTTCATGCAGAAAACAGGCATACCCGTATCGGTCAGCCTCGTTGTCGGAGGTGTCGTTGAGGCGACTCTCGCTGGAAAAGGCCCTGATGTGGCTCTCTTCCTCGGCGGAGAATTCCCGGTGAACCTCGCCGCCCGTGACCTCCTCGTCGATATGTCGGCTTTTGCGGACTATGAGGACGTGAAGCGGCGTTTCCAGAAAAATGCCATGACGCAGTATCAGTACAGCGGAGGGACTTACGGTCTGCCGATAAGCCAGACTTTCCCGATGATGTTCTACAGGACGGATATCCTCTCCGGACTGGGATTCACTCAGCCGCCGGAGACATGGGACGCTCTTATCGATATGCTCCCGGCTTTGCAGAGAAAATACCTCTCGGTGGGACTCGTTCTTCCGCCGAACAATATCTCACCGGCTACGGAGGCAGGCCATACGTTTGCGATGCTCCTGCTGCAAAGCGGAAAGAACTACTACAACAGCGACCTATCGGCTTCGGCGTTCGATTCGGTGGAGGCTGTAAAGGCTTTCGAGATGTGGACGGAATTCTACACGAAGTACAGCTTTGAACAGTCTTACGATGCTTTCAGCCGTTTCAGGACGGGAGAATATCCGGTAGTCATCGCAAATTATACTTTCGCAAATCAGCTCTCGGCGGCTTCTCCGGAGATAAAGGGACTGTGGGATTTCTGCCCTGTTCCGGGAACTGTGCGTGAGGACGGGACTGTCTCCCATGCCGCAAATTCGAGCGGTTCGGGTGCGGTCATATTCAAAAAAGTCAAAAACAGGGACGATGCGTGGGAATACGTCAAATGGTTCACCGATGCCGATACTCAGGTGCGGTACGGCACGCAGATAGAGGGTATCCTCGGAAGAATGGGACGCTTCGATACGGCTAATACCGAAGCCCTCGGAAGACTTTCATGGTCGGAGGACGAGCTTTCAAGGCTCACCGCCCAGCGTGACGAGCTTGTGGAGATACCCGTCATTCCCTCGTCCTATGCGGTCACGAGAAATATCATGAACGCATTCAGGGAAACAGTCAACGAACACGAGAATCCCCGTGATACATTTATATGGTACAACAGGGACATAAATGACGAGATAGCCAGAAAACGTGAGGATCTCGGCATATCAGACGATCAATGAAAGGAGGAGCTTCGATGTCTGCCGGTGATATCGGTAAAAGATCAAAAAAAGAAGAGCGGCATATGCTGTGGCAGTCCGTTAAGAAGAACAAGGTCTGCTACCTGATGCTCGCACCGTTCATGATATTCTTTGTCGTGTTCACGATAGTGCCGGTCATCATGTCGCTGCCTATGGGATTTACGGATTTCAATATGGTGCAGCCTCCGGAGTTCGTCGGTCTGTCGAATTACACGACGCTCTTCCTCTCGGATAAGATATTCATACGGTCGATACGTGTGACGATAGTTTTCGCACTCTTCACAGGGCCGGTCAGCTATGTGCTTTGCTTCCTGCTCGCATGGCTGATAAACGAGCTTCCCCCGAAGCTCAGGACGGTCTTCACGCTGATATTCTATGCACCGTCAATGGCGAACGTGTATACGGTGTGGCAGCTCATTTTCAGCGGAGATATGAACGGATATATCAACTCGTTCCTGATGAATGCAGGTCTTATAAATTCACCGATACAGTGGCTCACGGACGGAAATTACGTCCTCGGAGCGACTATCGTGGTGCAGCTCTGGATATCGCTCGGAGCAGGCTTCCTTGCCCTGCGTGCCGGTTTCCAGAATATCGACAGGACTATGTACGAAGCCGGTGCTATCGAGGGCATACGCACACGCTGGCAGGAGCTTGTCTATATCGTGATACCGTCTATGGGACCGCAGCTCATGTTTGCTGCCGTCATGCAGATAGTAAGCTCTTTCACAGCCGGAACGGTCGCACAGAACCTCGTCGGCTTTCCGAGCACGGACTACAAGGCTCACACTATCATGACTCATGCGTATGACTACGGCTGGGTGAGATACGAAATGGGCTACGCTGCGGCTATATGTATGGTGCTTTTCATCGTGATGTTCGCCATGAACAGGCTCATAAGCCGTATCCTGAGCAGATATATGGATTAGGAGGGAGAAAATGGCACAGGTCAACACTGCAAGGCTGAGAGCCTCAAACAGGCAGGCTGGCAGGAAAATCGGCGGAACTGCCGCTATATTCATCTTTCTCACGCTGCTCGGACTTTTTATGCTGATGCCGATATACCTCACGGTGATAATGTCGATAAAGCCGGTGGAGGAGCTTTTCATCTTCCCTCCGAAGATGTATGCCATACGCCCGACGCTCGATAATTTCAGGGAGATGTTCTCGGTGCTTCACCAGAACAGAGTTCCGTTTTCGAGGTATGTGTTCAACAGCCTTTTCGTGACGGTGACGGTGACGGCGGCACAGTGCGTCTTCTCGTCTATGGCGGCATTCGTGCTGGCGAAGTGCCGTTTCCCCGGAAGCAGGGTGATAAACGGCATCATCGTCATATCGCTCCTCTATCAGAGCAATGTCATTTACATCATGCAGTATATCGTAATGGCTAAACTTCACATGATAGATACGTATGCGGCACTTATCTTCCCGGCGATCGCTTCGCCTATGGGACTGTTCCTCATGAGGCAGTCTATCGGTCAGGTGCCGGATTCAATGATAGAAGCCGCAAAAGTTGACGGAGCAGGGCTTTTCCGGATATGCTGGCAGATAGTCATGCCTAACCAGAAGCCGGCTCTCATGACGCTCATAATATTTGCATTCCAGGCGGCGTGGAACATTCAGGCAGGCTCGGTAGTCTTTCAGGAGCAGTACAAGACGCTCCCGACAGTCGTTTCGCAGGCGGCTTCTGCCGGACTTGCAAGAGCCGGAGTCGCTATGGCGGCGGCTGTGTTCATGCTCGTGCCGCCGATAGTGATATTCATGCTCGCACAGCGTCAGGTCATCGAGACTATGGCTCATTCGGGCATCAAGGAATAGGAACTCGCAGAAAGGTTGGTACAGGTGGAAAAAGTCGGAAAAAGGCTCATGACGCTCGCAGTCACGGCGGCTCTCATCGGCTGTGCCGCTATAGCTTCATCTGCTCATGCAGGCGAGCCGTATGAGGTGTACAACTATGACCGCTGGGGAGAGGCTATACCGTCGCAGGCGGGATATATCGCAGACCATACCGTTTCAGGCATCGACCTCGGTGTGGGGAGCTTTTCAACGCCGGGCGATATCTTCTGCGACCACAACGGCATATTCTATATAGCCGATACGGGAAATGACCGCATCGTTGCCGCAGACAGCAGTTTTGAAAAGGATATAAAAGTATACGACAGGTTCACCATGCCTGACGGCTCGGTGACGACGCTCTCAGCTCCAAAAGGCGTGTTCGTCTCGGCGGAGAATGACTTTATCTATATTGCCGACAGCAAGAATTCAAGGGTGCTTGTCTCTGACCACGACGGCAATGTCATCTCGGAGATAACAAAGCCCGATTCGGAAGTTTACGACCAGAAGAGGACTTTCCTCCCGGAAAAGGTCATCGCTGACAAGGCAGGGAACGTGTATGTCGTCCTCATGAATATAACGACGGGTGCGGCTATGTTCGCTCCGGACGGGACTTTTACCGGATTCTACGGTGCTAACCGTGTAGAGCCTACTGCCGAGATAGCAGGCAATTATATAAAGAACCTCTTCATGTCGGAGAAGAAAAAGGCAAGGCGTGCAAGGAACGTCCCGACCGGCATAACGAGCTTCGATATAGACGGAGATTTCATTTTCACCTGTACGGCTTCGGCTACTCAGCAGACGGATACAGTGAAAAAACTCAACGCCGCAGGCAAGAATATTTTCGCAAACTATGAGCTTGCCTTCGGTGATTATACTCCCATGTACGACACGGCACAGAACAAAGTCATGCGGCCTTCGATATGCGATATAGACGTTTCGGAGGACGGGAACATAAATGTCCTCGACTTTACGACGGGACGTGTCTTCCAGTACGATGAGGACTGCGAACTGCTGTTCATAACCGGTGCAAGGGCAAAGCAGGTGGGCGGATTCGACCACGCCGCCGCTCTTGAATCGTATGACCACAAGCTGTACGTCCTCGATTCGCAGAAGAATACAGTGACGATATTCACCGAGACATCGTTCGGTGAGATAGTGCATCACGCCGTTTCGCTCTATAACGACGGCTACTATGACCTCGCACTCGATCCGTGGTATGAGGTCCTGAAGCGTGACGGAAATTACAGGCGTGCTTACGTCGGCGTGGCTTCCGCTCTCTATAATGCAGGCGATTATGAGGGTTCGATGAAGTACGCAAAGCTTGCTTACGACAAGAAGATATACGACAAGGCTTTCGAGGGATACCGCAGACAGTTCCTCAAAAAGAACTTCGGCAAGATAGCGGCGGGTGCTGCCGTCATCGCAGCAGTCTGCATTTTTATCTCCGGAAGAAGAAAACACAGGAGAAAGGAGAGTTCACAGCAATGATGGATCTGACTCAGGGCGGCTGGGTGAAACACGCTGTCATGCACCCGGCAGAGGGTTTTGAGGATATGCGTTGGAAAAAGTCCGGCTCGCTCAGGATAGCTTTTGTCATAGTTCTGATGCTCTTCTTTGCGAGAGTGGCTTATAACAGGCTGTACGGCTTTCAGTTCTATGTGCCGTATGACAAGACTTTCAACATCGTGCCGTTCATAGTGGAGAGCTTCGTGCTTTTTGCCGCATGGACGGTGGGGAACTGGTCGGTTTGTACGCTCCTTGACGGAGAAGGCACGATGAGGAACATCTGCATATACAGTGCATATGCCCTTGTGCCGTACATCGCACAGATATTCATAAACGTCCTGCTCTCGCACGTACTCATACGTGACGAATTCGTCTTCATGCAGGCGATAGAGGTCATAGGTACGCTGTGGACGGTGATACTGCTGTTCTCAGCGATAAAGTCGGTGCATCAGTATTCGTTCGGAAAGACGGTGTTCGCCATAGTTCTGACGATAGCGGCTATGATGATAATGCTTTTCCTCATGGTGCTTTTCATGTCGCTGGTGCAGCAGGTGTATATATTCTTATCGACGCTGTATACCGAGATCTCGTACAGGATAATGGTCTGAAGGTGATCGCATGAGAAAAGGTATTTTTAGGACGCTGGTGTGTATCGCCGCCGTGTCGTCGCTCTCGTCGGCAGGGACTATATATGCTGAAAATGATGAAGACAGGCTCATAACAGAGGAAGCTGCGGAGACTGCCGCTGCGGAGGCGGAGGAAGAAGAAGGCTCTTCCTCAGAAAGGGCAAAGAGGAGCGAATCTCAGGAGAAAATATCCCTCTCTGCCGCAGATGCGGAGAAGTACCTCGTGAAGATAGGCTCTGCGGAAGGTCTGGATATTTATTATAAAGATAAGGACTTCGACGACGCTCTGTGGGAGGAAGCAGGCGGAAAACCTCAGAAAAAGTCTGACTATACCCCGGAGCAGGAGGCTCTTGCGGATAAGATAGACGAACTTAAAAAAGCCGGAGAGCTTGTGGCTGTTGACCGGAAAAGCGGTACTGCCATAGCTTCGTTCAAGAGCGGTTCTTCCTCCGGCGATGAGAAAATTTATATCAGTGATGCAAAGCGTTATATCATCACGACCGACAAGGACACGAAAAAAGTTCTGAAACTCCGTGAGATAGTCTCGTCGCTCGACGATCCGTGCGTTTTCCTCACGGACGGCGGAAAGACTCTCGATATCATGAGCCGTGACCTTAAAAAAGTTCAGGCTTCGTACAGGTACAGCGGCACGGAGAACGATGTCTCTCTCGGAAAGACAGCCGTTTTCAAAAATGATGAAAATGACGGCAGGGCATGGCTCTCAGCCGATAAAAAGCACTACTTCGGAACTTTCCGGACTGCCGCCTCGAATGATATGTTCGACCTGCTCGTTGACGACAGGACTGCCGTTCTCGGCATAAAGAACAGGGAGACAGGATATACATGGTGGTCTTCGCCGCCCGGTGCTTCCCAGGATACGACGGCGACTCCGCTCATAGCAGAGGAGATACTCTCGTCGAGCGTACTCAGGTACGGCGTTCCGCTCAACCGCTCAAATAATAATGTAGTGCGTTCGGGCAGAGCTGACGACTGCGAATGCAGAGTCTCCGACATAAGCGGCGGTGTCAGGGTGGAGTATGATTATAAAAACGCAGGGTTCAGATTTCCTGTCGAATATACCCTCGACGGCGACCACATGAAGGCAAGACTCGATGTCTCGCAGATACAGGAGAGCAATAAGGCGAATACCGCCACGGAGATAACGCTCCTCGGCAGCATGGGTGCGGCTTCCGATGAGGAGGAGGGATATTTCGTCATTCCCGACGGAAGCGGTGCTTTGATACGCTTCAACAACAACAGGACGATGCAGGCAAATGCCTACAATCAGCGTGTTTACGGTGCTGATGTGACGGCTGTTCCCACAAGCAGGGGAGCTGTCACGGAGCAGATATATATGCCGGTATACGGTATAGTCAAGAAAGACAATGCGATGCTCGTCGTCGCTTCGGAGGGCGATGCGAATGCTTTCCTCTCGGCTAAAGTCTCGAAGCAGTCGAACAGCCGGTACAATCTGTGCAGCTTCACTTTCGTGCTGCGTGGGACGGATACTTTCTATATGTCGGGCAGCAACGAGGAATTCACCACATTCGAGAGCGGAAAGATAAAGTCCGGCGATGTGGAGCTTCTCTATTATCCCATATCAAAGAAAGATGCTGACTTTACCGATATTGCCGCACGCTACAGGCAGTATCTCACCGAAGATGCCGGCGTTGAGGTAAAGGCTCAGGCAGGAAAAGCTCCCATGTATGTCGATCTCTACGGCGGAGCTCAGAAGAAAAAGCCTGTCCTCGGCATACCGGTCACTGTAAAACAGTCAGTCACCGGATTTTCTCAGGCTAAGACGATACTTTCACGCCTTAAAGAAAACGGTGTCGATGATATCGTCGTGTCGTACAATAACTGGACGAATGACGGCATAAACAACAAGATAGACACCGATGCGAAGCCCTCCGGCAAACTCGGCGGAAAAAGCGGCATGAGAGATCTCCGGGCATTCCTCGACGATAGCGGCTACAGCTTCTATCCGTCGTCGGACAACAGGACTTTCTATTCCGGCAACGGCTTCTATTCGTTCACTGATACGTCGGTGAGGATATCCGGCTCTTATTCAAGGATAGTCAGCTACGACAGGGCATACGGAATTCCGGACGGATTCAAGAAGAATATGTCGCTCCTGTCGCCGTCGCATTTCAGCGAGGTATTCTCCGATGCGGGGAAGAATTACTCAAAGGCAGGTCTTGACGGCATAGCCTTGGGCGACCTGACCTCCACGCTTTACGGAGATTACGGCAAAAAGGGCATATCACGCTTCAGGGCGAAGAATATCCTCACCGGCTGCTGCGGCTCTCTTGCGGACAAGCTCCCGGACGGCATACTCGCTGACAGTGCAAATGCCTATGTTTTCCCGTATGTAGAGCATATAACGAACGTGCCGCTCACATCGAGCCGGTTCGATATATTCGATGAGGATATACCGTTCTATCAGATAGTCATGCACGGCGTTATACCGTATTCTTCAACGCCTATCAATGCAGATGCCGATTCGGAGACTCTGCTTCTCATGGCGGCGGCTTCCGGAAGCTGTCTCTCTTACGATATGATCTACGAAGATACGAGCATTCTCAAGGACACGGAGTACGATGTCCTCTATTACGCCAATTACAAGAACTGGACTGATACCGCCGCTGCGGAGTATGATCTCATGAAGCCCGTCCTCGGCAAAGTAAGCGGCTGTACTATCACTTCATACAGGACGGAGAACGACGGTCAGCTCATAACGGCAGAATATTCGGACGGAACGGTCGTTACCGTCGATCTTGAGGAAAAAACTATCGATGTGGACGGTCAGCTCATAATGCTTTCAGAGTATACCGAGAAAGGAGGCATAAGATTCTGATGAAAGACAAGGAAAAAGCAGGACGCTCCGGGATATCGTATCAGCGGAAAAAGGCTCTGTACGGCTACGGCTTTATCGGGATCTGGCTCGTCGGAACGGTCATATTCTTTCTGATTCCGCTCGTGAGGTCGTTCATCTTCTCGTTCAATAAAGTCACTATCGAAAAGGGAAGTATGCCCCTTGAATGGGTGGGACTGAAAAATTTCGAGTACGTTCTGACGGAAGATCCGAAATATACCGAATACCTCGGAAAGACGCTCACGGAGACTCTGTGGAAAACTCCGCTCATCATAATCTTCTCGCTCTTCATCGCTGTCATACTCAACCAGAAGTTCAGGGGAAGAGTCCTTGCAAGGGCGATATTCTTCCTGCCGGTCATCATTGCGACAGGCCCGGTATTCAAGATAATCAGCGGAGATATGAACTCTACCGGAAATACAGGTGCGGCACAGTTCTCGACGATGTTCTCGACCGACCTCGTGGGCGAACTCATGCAGTTCCTCGGCATATACGGACTGAGCGAGAACATGAACTCGATGATATCCGCCATAGCGGACAGCATTTTCGGCATCGTCTGGAGCAGCGGCATACAGATACTCCTGTTCCTTGCGGCTTTGCAGAATATCCCTCCCTCGGCAAAGGAAGCCGCTCAGATGGAGGGAGCGACTTCGTGGGAGTATTTCTGGAAGATAACATTCCCCTATGTAAGCCCTTTCATACTGGCTAATATCATATTCACCGTGATAGATTCGTTCACAAGTCCGATGAACAAGGTCATGGAGAGGATAGGCGATATGAAGAACCAGTGGTCTTTCGGTGAGGCTTCGGCTATGGCATGGATATACTTCGGAATAGTCCTCGCCGCCGTCGGCATCATCACGCTCATCGTGAACAAATTCATCTACTATGAGGTAGAATAAAAGGAGGTGCGGATAAAGTGTCAGATAATACCACGGCTGCCGGCTCGCAGGAAAAACTCTCCAAACGGCAGATGAGAAAGCAGCATATGGAAAAAATGACAAAGGAGGAGATATCCTATCTGCACCGCAAAGCCGTTTCCGATAAGGTGTGGCCGTTTTTCAGGACAGTCATACTGCTGGGACTCGGATTCGTCATAATGTATCCGCTGCTTTATATGATAAGCTGCACTTTCCGTGAGAGGAACGATATGAACGATCCCACGGTAATGTGGATACCACGCCATTACACGCTCGATATCCTCAAAGAGACGATAGATGCTATGGAACTCTGGTCTACGCTGAAAACGACGCTCGTGCTGAATATCGGCTGTTCGTTCGTGCAGGTGATGTCGTGTGCGGTAACAGGATACGGCTTCGCAAGATTCAGCTTCCGGGGAAAGGCGATACTTTTTGCAGTCGTCATCATGCAGATACTCGTGCCGGTGCAGGTGATATCGCTCCCGCTGTATTCGCTGTTCAGATATTTCGGCATAGGAGATCATACGGTCAATCTTATAGATACTATGGCGACGATGTATCTCCCGGCACTGACGGCGAACGGCATACGTTCAGGACTTATGATACTCATATTCAGACAGTTCTTCAAAGGACTGCCGAAAGAACTTGAAGATGCGGCATATATCGACGGCTGCGGCCCTTTCATGACGTTCGTGAGAGTTATGGTGCCGAATGCGGCTTCGTCGTTCCTGACGGTCTTTCTGTTCTCGGTGGTGTGGTACTGGAACGACTACTACGTAAGCACGACTTTCTTCACCAATACACGCACGATCGCCCTGATGCTGACAAACCTCGACACAGAGCTGAAACAGCGTATCTTCAACGATCCTACCATAAATATAAGCAGCAGGGAACAGATAGTGTGGAAGGAAGCCGGCTGTCTCGTTTCGATAGCTCCCATTTTGCTGATGTATGCTTTCCTGCAAAAATATTTCACCGAGGGCATAGAACGCTCCGGACTTGTGGCATAATGGAAAAGCCTTTTCCGTTGTGGAAAATGCACTTTCCGACATAAAACAACATTTGCGGCGGAACGTTATCTCTGCACCGGAAATGCCGGTATATCGGCAAATAGCAGGGAGTTCCGCCGCTTTTTATATGCGTGGTGAAAGATGAGGCTTTTCAACAAAGTTTTCAACATTTGATGTTAAGAACGTTGAAAACTTCACGCTGCGGACGCACTTTGACGCTGTAAAGCCAATATAACAGTGAATATCTTTCAGGATATTCAACATATATGATGTTGGCAGGTGTTGAAAACTTTTGAGGCAAATTGCACAAGCGGCAGCGGACGAGGGGTGCAGTGGGTGATAACCCCTGCGTGCGGAATAATTCCGCAGGGTGGTCTTGTTTGCAGGGCGTAAAAGGGGACGCTCTCTCGTGCAGAGCGTCCCCTCTTCAAAAACAGTCCACCGGACTGTTTTTGAATTCACCCCTTGCAGGGCGTT
>CADBQF010000077.1 GCA_902796705.1 Ruminococcus flavefaciens | reverse complement strand
TCCCGTCAGGGGAAATTTGACGCTGAAAGTTTTAGGAAAGGGGTTTGGGGAAGAACCCTTTTTCAAAAGGGTTTTCCCCAATAAGAGATATGAACTCCCTTATAAGCAGCAGGAATAGTCCTTATCTGAAACTGCCTCGCACCATTCGGTGTTTCCGTCTTCTCCGGGGATCTCGACGGCGAGGTGAGAGAACCAGCTATCCTGTGCTGCACCGTGCCAGTGTTTGACTTCGGCAGGGATATTTACGACAGAACCGGGAACGAGTTCGACTGCTTCTTTTCCCCATTCCTGATAATATCCTCTTCCGCCGATACAAATGAGCATCTGACCGCCGCCGCTCTTTGCGTGGTGGATATGCCAGTTATTGCGGCAGCCCGGCTCGAAAGTCACGTTATATATCGGTATCTGCTCGGTGGAGACAGGTGCGAGGTAGCTCTTTCCGACAAAGAACTGACCATATGGATTTTCCTCTCCTATCGGGAAGAAGATAGAATTCTGGTATCTGTCCTTATCAGTAAGCTCCGGCTCTTTTTCCGTCCACACTTCTCTGGCGAACCTGAAAACTGCCCATGCTTTCGGCCAGCCGACATACATTGCAGCGTGAGTTATTATCGCTGCGATCTCTGCTTTGGTGACTCCGTGTGCTTTTGCATTCTCAAGATGATATAAGAGCGAGGAATCTGTTATCCCCGAAGCCATGAGCGATACTACGGTCACGATACATCTTGTCTTAACGTCTATCGCCTGATCGTTCCATACCTCTCCGAAAAGCACATCATCATTGAGATGTGCGAACATCGGAGCAAATTCTCCGAGCTGATCTCTTCCTGCTGTCTGTACGATTTTTTCACTCATACCGATCACTCCTTTGATTATTATTCTGTCAGAGGCAGAGACTCATACCATGCCCTGACATCGTTTTCTGATGCACTTGCTGAGAAACGCTTTCCGGTGAGCTGTCTGCCTATCGTCACAAGTGCTGAAATATTCCTCTCGCTCGCAGAGATACCGCTGCTTGCTGATGTACAGAACGGTATCACGGTCTTGTCCGAGAAGTCATAGCTTTCGAGGAACGTATCGATTATACGTGGTTCTTCGCCCCACCATATAGGATATCCGAGGAATACAGTATCATATCCGTCAAGTGAATCTTTCGGCTGAGCTATCTCCGGACGGACTGTCCATGCCTGAAAGCGTGAACAGCACGGCAGATGATGCAAGAACTGATAATATCTTTTTCATGATACGCTCCTTTCGGAACGGCTGTCAGAATTTTCCGCCGAATACAGGGAAAAAGCTGTGTTCGCCGTAGTTGTCGATATGCTTTATATCCTTTAATATCTGCATATCCTCTTCGGAGATGACAAAATCCACATCTGCATTTGCTCTCATATGTTCAGGATTCGCAGTCTTAGGCAGAACTATCATGCCGAGCTGGATATCAAACCTTATGCAGAGCTGCGGGACTGAAACGCCGTACTTCTCTGCCATTTGTGCGATATCAGGATTTTTCAGAGCCTCGCCGTGTGCTACGGGAGAATACGCCTCTGTGACGATGCCTTTCTTTTCACAGTATTCAATAAGTCCGAGCGGCGAATTTGAAATATGGCAGAGTATCTGATTTACCATAGGCTTTATCTCTGCTGTCTCCCAGAGGCTTTCAATATCGCCCTCAAGGAAATTCGATACACCGACAGCACGGAGCTTTCCTGCCTTGTAAGCATCTTCCAAAGCTCTCCACGCTTCACGGTTGCCCTCCACAAAGCGGTCATCAGACTGATTCACGAATTTCCACGGCTGAGGAGAATGTATTATCATCATATCGAGATAGTCAAGGCCCGTCTTTCTGAGAGTCTCATCAATGCCCTCTGCTGCGGATTTGTAGTCCTTATGTTCGGCAGCAACTTTTGATGTAACGAATATCCTGTCACGGGCGATTCCGCTTTCACGCACTCCCTGTCCGACTCCACGCTCATTGCCGTAAGCCTGTGCCGTATCGATATGGCGGTAGCCCATTTTAAGAGCTGCTCTGACTGCACCGGAAACTGCATCATCATCGATGAGCCATGTTCCGAGAGCGAGCTGCGGTATCTTGACACCGTTTGCTAAAGTGATATTCTTGTCAAACATAATTATACCTCCGTTATATTTTCTGACTGCCTGTAGACCAGACGTGTGCTTCGTTCCTGTTTGCCGGCTTGTTCTGAGCCATTACACCTGCAAGTGCATGGGGAACATACGGCTCTTCGAGATATGATATCTCATCGGAAGAAAGTTCAGTATCGACCGCCTTTGCCGCACCCTCGATATGTCTGAGCTTCGTAGCACCGACAACGGGAGAAGTCACTTTTGTGAGCAGCCATGCAAGGCTTATCTCCGTCATGGAAACGCCGTGTTTTTCGGCAAGTTCCGCAACTCTCCTGATTATTACTTCGTCCTGTTCCTTTGTGGCATCGTATTTGAATTTAGCATAGCTGTCCTCCTCGGCACGCTTTGAAGTCTCGCCGGGAAGTCTTGCAAGCCTTCCGCTTGCCAACGCACTGTAGGGAGTCATTGCGATATTATCCTCTGCACAGAGCATCGCCATTTCTCTCTCCTCCTCACGGAAAATGAGATTATAATGTCCCTGAACGCTCACGAATTTTTCAAAGCCTTCCTTTTCGGCAAGTGCATTTGCCTTTGCGAGCTGCCACGCATAGCAGTTGGATATTCCTATATAGCGTGCTTTTCCGGCTTTAACTATCCTGTTCAGTCCGTCGAGGATATCATATATCGGCGTATTCCAGTCCCACATATGATAGATGTAGAGGTCAACATAGTCCATGCCGAGATTTTCAAGGCTCTTGTTTATCATTCTCTCGATATGCTGCTGACCGGTGATACCGGCTTCTATATCAGCAGGAGTCCTCGGCAGGAATTTCGTTGCAACGACGACTTCATCACGCTTTGCAAAATCACGCAAGGCTCTGCCGACGTACTGTTCGCTCGTACCTGACTGATAGCCTATAGCCGTATCGTAAAAATTCACACCGAGCTCCAGTCCACGCTTTATGATCTCACGGGAATGTTCTTCGTCGATCGTCCATGAATGCTGTCCGTTCGCAGCATCTCCGAATCCCATACAGCCCATACATATACGGGAAACGTTCAGGTCGGATAAACCGAGTTTTGTGTATTTCATGCCTTACCTCCCAACAACTGCATTATGCAGGAATATATCATCTCATAGATACTGTGCATCTTAAAATCGATCTTAGCCTCACGCATCGCACAGAGCTGCTTCTCCGTAGCGACAGCATACGGATATACTCCGAACATGAACGGAAAGAAAACGAATATGAACCGCTCCGTATCAGTTCCGGGGAAGAATTTTTTCAGGCATTTTCTCACAGCATCGAGCGATGCACCATAAGCCGTCTTGAATTCCGTGAGCCGCTCCGGACGGGAATGTTCCTCCATATCATAATGATTCATTGAAAGCAGCTTCAGAAGCTGACTGTGCCTTTCAAGAGAATTTGCGATGATATCAGCAAATCCCCCGGCAGTCATGCTCTCATTCTCATCAGCAGCAGAACTTACCTCCGCCGCCCATTCCTCATATTCACGCTGCATGAGTGCTAAAAATATCTCTTCCTTTGTCTGAAAATAATTATATATCGATGTTCTACCGAACGTAGTGATATTGCCTATCTCCCGGATAGTGATATCCTTGAAACTCATAGTCCGGTAGAGCTTTTCGCAGGCATTGATTATCTCATCACGCCGTGTCTCGATAAGTTCAGGCGAAGTGACTGACATTTTATCACCTCCAAGTGATTGACACCGTGTCACTATTAGTATAGCACATGATTGACACGGTGTCAATAAAATTTCCTGTATTATTTAATTTTCGTAACTATACACAATCCCCAGCCTCTCTTTTTGTGCAAAAATAAAAACCAGCCTGTATAGCTGGTACTTATAAAGAGGTATATACCTTTTAGTGGGGGAAACCTTTCTGAGGAAAGGTTCTCCCCCACACCCCCTTCCAAAGACTTTTAACATGAAATTT
>CADBQF010000076.1 GCA_902796705.1 Ruminococcus flavefaciens | reverse complement strand
TCAGTAAGTCCAGACCAGCCGCAAAGGTTCGCTTCGCTTCCTTTGCTACCTTGTTAGGGGACTCTGTCCCCTCATGCACCCCTGCAAGGAGGATATCATCCCCCTTGACTCCCATTATGACGGCTTCGCCGTTTTTTTTTATTTTTTTATTTTTTCTTTTCTTCTCTGCCTCTTGTTTGACAAATATATCCAGATATGCTATAATTAACCTATTAATGAAATTTTGCTTGATAAAGGATAGATGATTATGGATCATAATAAACTCGCAGATCTTCTTTTCCCCGATGTTACCGAAGTTCCCGACGATATGGAAAAGCGTTTCCCCCAGAGAGAACTCCCCGAAAATGCCTGTGTTACCCGTATAGGCCCAAGCCCGACAGGTTTCGTTCATCTCGGAAATCTCTACAATGCCATTATCGGAGAGCGTCTTGCCCACCAGTCCGGCGGCGTTTTCTACCTGCGTATCGAGGATACCGACAGCAAGCGTGAAGTCGAGGGTGCTGTTGAGACCGTCATCAACGCTATGTCATACTTCGGTGTGCATTTCGATGAGGGTGCTGTCGCTGACGGCGATAACGGCTCCTACGGCCCTTACAGACAGCGTCAGAGAAAGGATATCTACCATGTATTCGCTAAATATCTCGTTCAGCAGGGCAAGGCTTATCCGTGCTTCATGACTGCCGAGGAGATCGATGCTATACGTGAGCAGCAGACCGCCAACAAGGAAAATCCCGGCGTTTACGGCAAATATGCAAAGTACCGTGATCTTCCCATAGAGGAAGTGAAAGCCGCTCTCGATGCCGGAAAAGAATGGGTCCTCCGTTTCAGGGGCGTTGAGACTGACGAATATTTCACCGTCGAGGACGCTGTCAGAGGAAAGCTCGAAATGCCCAGAAACAATATGGATTTCGTTCTCCTCAAAAGCGACGGCATACCGACTTATCATTTCGCTCACGTCGTTGACGATCATCTCATGCACTCAACTCACGTCATAAGAGGCGAGGAGTGGCTCTCGTCGCTCCCGATGCACGTTGAGCTTTTCAATACTCTCGGCTGGAAACAGCCTGTTTACTGCCATACCGCAACTCTCATGAAAATGGACGGCAGTTCCAAGCGTAAGCTCTCAAAGAGAAAAGATCCCGAACTCGCTCTCTCGTATTACCAGCAGGAAGGCATCAGTCAGGACGCTGTGTGGGAATTTCTCCTCACGCTCCTCAATTCCAACTACGAGGAGTGGAGACTCGCAAACCCGGAGGCTGATTACCGTGATTTCCCCTACAGCCTTTCAAAGATGTCCATTTCAGGTGCGTTGGTAGACCTTGACAAGCTCAGGGATATCTCCAAGAACGTAATCTGCCGTATGTCGGCTCAGGAAGTTTACGACAAGTGGCTCGAATGGTGCAGGGAATACAACGATGAATACGCTCAGCTCATCACAAAGTATCCGGAGAGGACGCTCGCTGCTCTCAATGTCGGCAGAGGCGGTGCAAAGCCAAGACGTGACCTCGAAACATGGAAGCAGGCGTGCGATTTCATGAGCTTCTACTACGATGAGAAATTCACCGTGACTGACGAGATGCCGCCGGAGTGCGACGAGGAGACAAGAAAGCTCTTCTTTGAGAAGTATCTCGCTTCGTATGACCACAATGACGACTCGTCCGCATGGTTCACCAAGGTCAAGGCTATCACGGAGGAACTCGGTTTCGCTGTAAAGCCCAAGGATTACAAGAAGAACCCCGAACAGTTCAGGGGAAGCATAGTTCATATTACAAATATGCTCCGCATCGCCCTCACAGGTCACGCTAATGCACCTGATATCTGGGAAGTGAGCCATGTTCTCGGTGAGGAGATCACAAGAGCAAGACTCGGCAAATGGAGCTGAGAAAAGAAGGATAAATTATGGCAGACAAGAATAACAAGAAATTTGAGATACCCCGTCCGGTCTTCCCGGAGAGAGCTATCATCACAGGCGGTATGCCCTACGGAAACAAGGAACTCCACTTCGGACACGTCGGCGGTATGTTCGTATTCGCTGATACGTATGCACGCTTCATGCGTGACCGCATAGGCAAGGAAAATGTAATCTTCGTCGGCGGTACTGACTGCTACGGTTCGCCTATCGCTGAGAGCTGGAGAGTCAAGGTGAGAAACGGCGAATTCTCCGGCACGTTGGAGGAATTCGTTCAGCATAATCACGATAAGCAGAAGGAGACTCTCGACGCTTACGGCATCTCTCCCGACCTCTTTGCAGCTTCCGGTCTGGGACGCTCAAAGGAGATACACGCTGAGGTGACTGACTGGTTCATCAGCTCGCTCTACAAAAAAGGTCAGCTCAGCAAGATCACGACGATGCAGTTCTACGACGAGAAGGCAGGCGTTTTCCTCAACGGCAGACAGGTAGTCGGCAAATGCCCCGTTGAAGGCTGTACTTCCGAAAAAGGCTACGCTGACGAGTGCGATCTCGGTCATCAGTATATGCCGGAAAATCTCGTTGATCCCGTCAGCACGCTCACAGGCGAGAAGCCTTCCATGAAGCCGGTAACTAACTGGTATTTCAAGCTCCGTGACTACGAAAAGCTCCTTCAGGACTGGGTGGAAGAACTCCGCAAGAGAAAGGATATCCGTCCTGTCGTGTGGAAAACTATAGACGAGTTCCTCAAACCGCCGGTAATTTACATCAAGCGTGAATTCGAGGAGAAATACAAGGAGCTTGCCGCTTCGATGCCGGAGCATGAATATCTTGAAGAGCCTAAGAAGCCTTCGTTCACGATAGAATTCAAAAAGCTCGCTGACTGCGACGAAGCCTGCCGCATACTCACTCAGAACGGCATACGCTACCGTACAGGAAAAACGCTCGTTCCGTTCAGACTTACCGGAAATATCGAGTGGGGCGTGCCTGCACCGGTCATGGAAGACCTCAGCGGACTCACCGTCTGGGTATGGCCGGAATCGCTCTGGGCTCCTATCTCGTTCACACAGACATACCTCGAAAAGAACGGCAGAGACCGTGAGGAATGGAAGAAGTTCTGGTGCAGCAAGGATTCGACTGTATATCAGTTCATCGGTCAGGATAATATCTACTTCTACGGCATAGCTGAACCGGCTATGTGGATAGCTCAGCAGGAGAGCGATGAAAAAACCGCTTCACCGGCAGAGGGAGAACTCCAGATGCCTGTCATCGTGGCTAATCACCATATCCTCTTCCTCGACAAGAAAGCTTCAAGCTCCGGTGCTGTAAAGCCGCCTATGGCCGCCGATCTGCTCAACTACTACACTCCGGAACAGCTCCGTATGCACTGGTTAGGTCTGGGACTCGGTCAGCGTTCGGTGAGCTTCATGCCGAAGCCGTACAATCCCGATGCCAAGCCGGAAGATGCAGATCCCGTTGTAAAGGACGGTCTGCTCCTGTCGAACGTTTACAACCGTATGATAAGAACGGCTTTCTATACCGCTCAGAAAGAGCTTGACGGCATCATGCCCGATAACGCTCCGGAGGAGAAGTTCCTCGAAGACGCTAAGAAGGCTGTCCTCGAATACGAAAGACATATGTCGAAATTCGCTTTCCACCAGTGTACCTACGTCCTTGACAGCTATATCAGGAACGGAAGCAAGTACATGGCTAAGGAGCTTACAGGAGAATATCCGGATAAGGAGAAGCTGAAACAGTCGCTTGCAAATCTTTTCTATATGATAAGGATAGCAGGAGTGCTGCTTCACCCTATGGCACCGTTCGGAACGGAGAAGCTGAGGGAATATCTCGGTGTGGACGAGAGGATATGGTCATGGGAGACTATATTTGAGCCGGTAAATTATTTTACGGGTAGGGAGCATAAGTTGAAGTTCCTGCCGCCGAGGACGGATTTCTTTACAAGGCATGAGAGCCAGTTCAATTAAAAAAAGAAAATAATAAACGGCGAAGCCGTCAATAATGGGAGTCAAGGGGGACGATGTCCTCCTTGCAGGGGTGCATGAGGGGACAGAGTCCCCTAAGAAGGTAGCAAAGCGGCGAAGCTCGCTTTGCGGCTGGTCTGGACTTACTGACACTCAAGCAAATCAAACTGCCGACGTTCCGTGGTTCGCTGGAGCTTTGCTTCGATTTTTCGGCGGCGGTTTATTCTGCTTCAGGGGCAGTAAGTCCAGACCAGCCGTAAAGCGTAGCTTCGCTCGCTTTACTACCTTTTTAGGTGGACTCCGTCCCCCTC
>CADBQF010000075.1 GCA_902796705.1 Ruminococcus flavefaciens | reverse complement strand
TTTTTGTTCATATTTTTACCTCGCTTGTATCGGATTTGAGCAATACTATTATATACTATTACGGAAAAAATTTCAAGTAATCAAAAAAATAAAAAACGGCGAAGCCACGCTTTGCGGCCGCTCCGGACTTACTGACACTCAGGCAAAGTAACCTGCCGCCGTAAAAAAAGGGCGGAAACCCGCCCTTTTATCGTATTCGCTCAACAGAAAGATCAAGCCGTAGCAGCCTCTACTCGCTCTACTTCATAACCCATGCTGCGGAGAAGGTCTTCAACGCCCTCTTCACCGGAGTAGTGGAGAGTTCCCACCATGAAGAAATAGTTCTTTCCCTCCTTGATGAACTCAGATGCACGCTCTGCCATCTGCTTGTTTCTCTTTGTCAGGAGAGTGTCATTGTACTGCTCGTAGTCATCAACGAGGTCTTCGGGGATCTCTTCAAGCTCTTCTTCCTGTTCCTCGGTCAGACCTTCTTCATCGCCTATAGCCCAGCTATTGTACATCTTGCCTAAAGTCTCCACATATGAAGGCATATCGTCCATCTGCTCAACGTTCATCATGAGAAGAGCATCTGCAAGCTCGTCTGTGTAGCCTGTGAGGGCATCTGTCTGAGCAGAAAGCTCCTCGATATTAATGACCTCTTTGCCGTCTTTCTGTGCGAGTTTGATGAAGTTTGCGTCAACTCCGTCGAAAGATACACCGTCAGTGTAATTTACGACAAAATTTGTGAGGAGCGACATCCAGTAGCCGGCCTGGAACATATCATACTGCTGCATATATGCACCCTGTGAAGAGAGCAGGTTCTTGGCTGCTTCGTAGCTCTCCTCAGAGATATGGTCAGTGATGACCGAACCGTCCTGATACATAAGAGCCTGTACGAATTCCTGCATCTGTGCCATATCGCTCTGGAGTTCTTCCGTATTGTATTCTACAGCTATACCGTCGCAGTTTTCGTAGATATCCATTACATAGCTCGGCATTTTGTCGAATGCACCGTCGGGGAGAACGTGGATAGTTCCCATGAGGTAGAGATAATTGCCGGATTCGGGATCGGTGACTTTCCAGACAGGAGGAGTAGGAGCTGCGTCTGTGAAATATTCGCTGCCGTCAACAGTTTCAAAATTGACGGAAACTTCCTCGGAAGCTTCTTCGGTCTCAGCCTCAGTTTCAGCTTCTGTCCCGGCTTCGGTGTTTTCTTCAGATGAAGCTTCTGTTGTTTCCTCGGAGGAAGTATCGGCAGCCGGCTTTGAAGCGGAGGACTTTTCGTCCTTGCTGTCATCGGATTTTCCGCATGATGTTGTACATACTGCTAAAATTGCAGCTAAGAAAGCTGCTGTTATTTTTGATGCTTTCATAATAGGTTCCTTTCTGTATGGATAATATACAGATATTTTATCATTTGCAGATATTAAAGTCAATAAAAAAAGCCGGACTGTAATATTTATTAACAGAATTGTTGCAATTGTTATTTTTTCGTCAAAAAAATTGTGCATTTGGGGATATCGGGCGGAGGCGTGGCCGCAAAGCAGAAAAATTACTATGGATTGAGCGAAGGAAGACTTCCCGTCTGTAAAGACTATCAACGGACAAAGCGGTGAAGCTGGCTCAGCTTCTCTTCCGCTTGACTTTCACGAAATATTCGTATATAATTAATATGTATATTCATGCCCGGAGTCCATATCATATCATTATATCATGAAAGGACGGACTCTGCATGGAAAATGATACAACAAAAGACAACGGCGATACCGCTTCACAGGACGCAAAGCATCTTATCCACTGCCTTACAGTGATAGGTCAGGTGGAAGGTCACTATGAACTCGGTGAACAGACGAAAACTACCAAATATGAACATATAATCCCCGCTCTCGTTGCGATAGAACAGGACAGGAGCGTTGAAGGTCTGCTCATTATCCTGAATACCGTCGGCGGAGATGTCGAAGCCGGTCTTGCTATAGCTGAACTTATCGCCGGCATGAAGACTCCGACAGTTTCTCTCGTTCTCGGCGGCGGTCACTCGATAGGAGTCCCTCTCGCCGTAAGTGCGAAGCATTCGTTCATAGTTCCCTCCGCTTCGATGACGATACACCCGATAAGAGTCAGCGGAACGGTCGTGGGAGTTCAGCAGACGTTTGACTATTTTGAGCGTATGCAGAACAGAATGATACGCTTCGTGACGGAGAACAGCGGTATTACAGAGAGCGAATTCCGGCGGTATATGATGAATACAGATGAACTCGTGCTTGATGTCGGGAGCGTCCTCGAAGGCAGCAGGGCTGTTGAGTCGGGACTTATCGATGAGCTCGGCGGACTGAGTCAGGCGATAGAGTGCCTTTATGAAATGATAGAGAATTCAGAAAAACGATACAGCACTTAAAAATATGTGAGAAGAAAAAAATATAACTTAAAGACAAAGGATAGAGAGATATGGCAGAAACAAAAAAGAAAAAGTCACCCAAAAAGAAAGAAGCTCCTGCCGGAACTGCACCAAAAGTTCCGGCTAAGAAGGGTTCTTCCAATGAAAATAATCAGCTCATGTCAGTTGTGCTGTTTGCATTCGGCATACTCCTTTTGTGTATAGTCTTCATGAAAGGCTCGGCAGGCTGGAGGATAATGCACAATATACTCCTCGGTATGTTCGGAGTTGCGGCGATAGGTCTTCCGATAATCATGATATATGCCGCCGTCAGCATAGGACGTGAGCAGAGTCAGAGAAACGTGGCTGTCCGTGGCCTGTGGGGAGTCGGGCTTGCGTGGTGCATAGGCACGGCGATGCAGGTATTCGTCGTGGGCGAGATACCCGGCGATACCTTCACGGAACAGATAAAACTGCTCTTCATCGACGGAATGAAGCTTTACGGCGGCGGAGTCCTCAGCTATCCGACTGCCGGACTGCTGTTCATGCTGTTCGGAAAGATCGGTGCGAAGATAGTGACGATACTTCTCTGCTTTATAGTAGTGATGCGTTTCAGGGGACAGGGACTCATGGATTTCCTCGACTTCCTCATGACACCGTTCAGATTGTTCCGCAGATTCCTTGAATATACGTTCAATGCTCTTGTGGGCGATGAATATGACGAATATGAAGAAGATGACCAGTCAGAAGACGAAAGAGCCGTGTATGATGCTCCCCCGACTGATGATATCCCGTTTGAAGAACAGCAGCCTCAGCGTGAGATGACAGTACATATCCCGGAGAGGAACGTCACGTTCCCTGCACCGCCTGCCGAGGACGAGTTCTTATTGGACGTGCCGCTCCCAGGAGAGCCTGCACCCGTTCAGGACGCTCCGCTCCCGGCTGATGACGGTATCCTCATAGATATCCCGATAGAAGATACGCCCGCAAAGCCGGCAGCCGAAACAGCTCCGCCTGTTGTTGATGAGGCGAGCGAGCTTGAAAAGCTCATAACCCGTGCTGCTGCCAAAAAGAGCGGCAAGGTCTTCGATGAAGATGAAGCTCCTGCCGTGGAGGAGACACCGGCTCAGAAAGATTATATCCTCCCGTCGCTCGATCTTCTCTCACCGCCTCCCGCACAGTCCAACAGCGAAAAGGCCGCTGCCGAGATGCTCGAAAAAGCCGAAACTATCGTGAATACGCTCCGCAGTTTCGGAGTTGAGGTAAAGATAATCGATATTTTCCGTGGCCCGACTATCACACGATATGAGATACAGCCCGGTGTCGGCGTTAAAGTCTCCAAGATACGCAACCTCGAAGATGACATCGCTCTCAGCCTTGCGGCAAAGGGTGTTCGTATAGAAGCTCCTGTTCCCGGAAAATCCGTAATAGGAATAGAAGTCCCGAACAATAACAAGGATATGGTAACTCTCCGTGAGATACTCTCCGACAGCCAGTTCAGAAAGTCCGGCAGCAAGCTCACATTCGCCGTCGGAAAGGACATCGCCGGCAATATAATCCTCGGTGATATCGCAAAGATGCCCCATGTCATCATAGCCGGTACTACGGGTTCAGGTAAATCGGTATGTACACGTTCTATCATTATGAGCATACTCTACAATGCTACTCCGGAAGAGGTAAAGATAATCCTTATCGATCCTAAGATAGTTGAATTCAAGGTGTTCGAGGGACTGCCGCATCTGCTCATACCGATAGTCACCGAGGCGAAGAAAGCCGCCGGTGCATTGAACTGGGCAGTGAACGAGATGATGCGTAGATATCAGATATTCGCTGATGCCGGAGCAAATGACCTCAAATCATACAATATGATAGCCTCCGAAGAGGAGGATATGCAGATAATGCCGCAGATTGTCATATTCATCGACGAGCTTGCCGATATGATGCTCGTTGCGAAGAACGAAGTCGAGGATTCGATACAGCGTCTTGCACAGATGGGACGTGCGGCTGGTATGCACCTCGTTGTAGCTACACAGCGTCCTACCACTGACGTTATCACAGGTATCATCAAGGCAAATATACCGAGCCGTATCGCTCTCTCCGTTATGTCGCAGGTCGATTCGAGAACTATCATCGACAAGGCAGGTGCGGAAAAGCTCCTCGGAAACGGCGATATGCTCTATATGCCGATAGGAAGCAACGATCCGCTCAGAGTTCAGGGCTGTTTCGCTTCAAATAAGGATATAAACGAGACTCTCAACTTCATCAAGGCACAGACTCAGAGCGAGTACGACAGCTCAGTCATCGAAGCTGTCGAGAACTTCACTCCGCAGGGCAAGGACGGCGGTTCAGGCGGCGAGAGCAGCTTTGAAGCCGGAAGCGATGAGGATTTCATCGAGCGTGCAATGGAGATAGCTGTCAGCAACGGCACGCTCTCAACTTCGTTCCTGCAAAGAAAGCTCAAACTCGGCTACGCAAGAGCCGCAAGGATAATGGAATCCCTCGAAGAAATGGGCGTTGTGGCTCCGAGTGAGGGTGCTAAGCCACGAAAGGTACTCATGTCAAAGATGCAGTACGACGAAAGGAAGCTCCGCAGAATGGAGGGCTGATGAACGAAATGATCTCAGCCGTGGCCATACGGGCGGCATATCTGTACTAAAGACGGCAGAACGAACGCCTGTCACAGTAAAATATGATTCTGAAAGAGCGTGACCGGCTCGAAGGGGGTAACGATATGTACGAGGGATTTCTTCCGACTACAAAAAAGGAAATGGACGAACTCGGTATAGTACAGTTCGATTTCATATACATAACAGGCGATGCCTACGTTGACCACCCAAGCTTCGGGGCGGCTATAGTGACACGTCTGGTCGAATCAATGGGATTTACTATAGGTATAATTGCTCAGCCCGACTGGCACACCAACAAGGACTTTTGCAGATTCGGAAGACCTAAGTATGCTTTTCTCGTGACGGGCGGAAATATAGATTCTATGGTAGCTCACTACACAGCCGCTAAGAGGAAGCGTTCCGATGATGCGTATTCTCCCGGAGGACTCGCCGGAAAACGCCCTGACAGAGCCGTTATCGTCTACTGTCAGAAGATAAGGGAATATTTCGGTGATGTCCCGATAGCCATAGGCGGCCTCGAAGCTTCGCTCAGGCGGTTTGCACACTATGATTACTGGGACGACTGCGTAAGACCGTCGATACTCCCCGACAGCGGTGCTGACCTGCTCATGTACGGCATGGGAGAGCATCAGATACAGGAAGTCTGTACAAGGCTCGCTGCCGGCGAGGATATCCACGATATCTGCGATGTGAGGGGAACGTGCTATATGACCGAGCCGGTGAATACTCCGCTCGGTGCGGCTCAGTGTCCCTCTTTCGAGCAGGTCAGGGACAATAAGGCTGAATACGCAAAAGCCACGAAGATACAGTACGACTGGCAGGACGAAGTCTACGGAAAGACCATAATCCAGCGACACGGAAAAATGATGCTCGTCCAGAATCCTCCGGCTTACAGCCTCACGACAGAGGAGCTTGACCATATCTACTCTCTGCCGTATACGAGAGCGGTACACCCGTCGTATGAATCACAGGGCGGCGTGCCGGGCATAGAGGAGGTAAGATTCTCGATAACCCACAACCGTGGCTGCTTCGGCTACTGCAATTTCTGCTCGATAGCTCTGCATCAGGGAAGACGTGTCACCGTCCGCAGCGAGGAGTCAGTCCTTGCCGAAGCCGAGAGGATAACGAAGATGCCCGATTTCAAGGGATATATCCACGACGTAGGCGGCCCGACGGCTGATTTCCGCCGTCCGTCATGCGACAAACAGCTCAGCAAAGGCCTCTGTATGGGAAAGAAATGTCTCGCCCCGAAGCCGTGTCCTGCCCTCGTATCCGACCACACCGAATATCTCGCCATGCTCCGCAAGATACGCAAGGTCAAGGGAGTCAAGAGAGTCTTTATCCGCTCCGGAATAAGATACGATTATCTCATGCAGGACAAGAACGACGAGTTCATGCGTGAGCTGATAAAATATCACGTAAGCGGTCAGCTCAAAGTCGCTCCGGAACATTGTTCCGCTGTCGTTCTCGATAAAATGGGAAAACCGCACATCGAAGCTTACAAGGCTTTCCAGAAGCGGTTCTATGAGATAACAAAGGGCATAGGAAAGGAACAGTACCTCGTGCCGTATCTCATGTCGTCACACCCCGGAAGCACCCTCAATGAAGCGATAGACCTTGCGATCTTCCTGCGTGA
>CADBQF010000074.1 GCA_902796705.1 Ruminococcus flavefaciens | reverse complement strand
GGCTAAGCAGGCCGTAATGAAGTCCGGCAACTACGCATACATCGGAAGAAAGCAGAAGAAGAGACAGTTCAGACAGCTCTGGATCACAAGAATTTCTGCTGCTGCTAAGATCAACGGCATGAACTACTCAACATTCATGAACGGCTGCAAGAAGGCTGGCATCACTCTCAACAGAAAGATGCTCTCCGAGATCGCTATCAATGATGCTGCTGGTTTCACAGCTATCGTTGAGAAGGCAAAGGCTGCTCTTTAATCCGAATCCAAACACGCTCCTTATTAATATTATAAGAGCGTGTTTTCTTGTAAAGGCATACAGTGCGGGAAAATGCTCCTGCACTCCTGCCTTACTACAGTCAGCGAGGTGTCCGTCCTATTGGAAAATATCATAACATCTAAAGATAATCCTGTTATCAAGCTGTATCAGAAGCTCGCTTCCTCAAAAAAGGAAAGACTTCAGTACGGCTTATTCGTGTTAGAGGGACTGAGGATAACTCAGGACGCACTCAGCGAGCAGAGCGGTCTTACTCATGTGATACTCACAAAGCAGGCTTATGATAAGTTCGGAGATGAGCTTTTTCAGGCTGATTTGAGAGATGCAAAGACAATTGTTATTTCAAATGAACTTGGAAACAGGATCGCTTCTACCGGAACGACTCAGGGTGTATTTGCAATATGCAGGATACCGGTGCAGAAAGAGCTTTCATCTGCGATGAAGGAGAACGGAAAGTACGTCGTACTCTTCGGCTTGCAGGATCCGGGAAATGTCGGCATGATAATCCGTACAGCCGACGCACTCGGACTCGATGCGGTGATCCTTTCAGGAAGCTGCGATATATACAGCCCGAAGGTCATACGTTCTACTATGGGTTCTGTCTTCAGAGCTGATATCTATATCGAGAACGATACCGAAAAGCTTTTTTCTGCTCTGGAAAGAGCAGGAGTCACCTCCTCGGCAGCAGTTATCGACAAAGATGCAGTGAATGTCGTTAAGTGCGGATTTGACGGGAGCCAGGCTGTTTTTATCGGAAACGAGGGAAACGGTCTTCCTGCTGATATCGCTTCAAGATGTACGAGGAAGGTCATTATCCCGATGCACGGGAATATCAATTCACTCAATGCGGCTATGGCTGCCGGAATACTGATGTGGGAACTTAAAAAAGAGAGGTGAGTCTCTGTGAAACTGAATAAATACTGGATATGGCTTACAATGGTCTTTGGTGCGGGAAGTACGAATATATGGGAAGTCATGGCTTTTTATGATTCGCCTGTGAGTGCCTATGAAGACCTCACGTCCGGGAGCAGTATTTTCAGACTTACCGATAAGCAGAAGAAAGCCGTCACATCGACACCTCTTTCAAAGGCGGAAGCCGTGCTCGGCGTATGCGAAAGGCTCGGTGTCAGCGTAATAAATATCTATGACGAGGAATATCCGGCAAAACTGAGGGATCTGTTCGATCCGCCCTGTGTGCTTTACTATCGTGGAAGTATCGCATCGCTTTCCGGAAACAGGACGGCGGTGGCTGTAGGTGCGAGAAAAGCATCTGATTACTCGCTCGGAGTATGCAGCAGGGTATGTACGGAACTTTCCGAAAAAGGAACAGTGATAATAAGCGGATTCGCTGTAGGCACTGATATCACAGCTCATATGGCTGCTGCCGGACATGGCAGACCGACTGTGTGCGTGCTTGGCTGCGGAGTCGATCACGATTACCCTAAGGAGAATTTCAGGTACAGGGACAGGATAATACAATCAGGCGGAGGCTTCCTTTCCGAATATCCGCCGGGAACAGAACCGAAAGGCTACAACTTCCCGAAGCGTAACAGGATACTCGCTGCACTCGGTGATGTGACTATGGTATTTGAAGCATCATCAAAGAGCGGTTCGCTCATCACAGCGGGACTTGCTGCTGAATACGGCAGGGATGTGCTTTGCCTTCCACCAGCTGATATATATGCGGAAAGGTATTCGGGAAATGTCGGTCTGCTGCGTGACGGTGCGATACCTCTTTTATCGTCGGACGATGTTATCGACTGTTTCTCCTCGCTCGATCTGATCGAAAGCGAACACCGGCCGCTCAGTGTTCCCGATGCTCCGGAGGACGATATCCCGGATAAGCCGGAGATACCGGAGGAAAAGGAAGAAACTCCTTCCGCAGAACCGCCTGCCGCTGAAGATATCCCGGAAGTACAGCAGGCTCCTGCTGACCTCACTGATGAAGATATATCTCAGACGCAGAGAGAAATATACAATATACTGAAAAAAGGTGCGATGAGGATAGACGATATCGCTCTGCACCTCGCAACAGATGCGGAAGCTGTCATGACTGATCTTACCGAAATGGAACTGACAGGCATCATCACACAGCTTCCGGGTAAATTTTATAAGATCCGCTGATAAGGGGTAGAAGAATGTCAGATTTAGTAATAGTTGAGTCGCCTGCAAAGGCAAAAACGATCCAGAAATATCTCGGTCCCGGATATGAGGTCGTCGCTTCTATGGGACATATCCGTGATCTCCCTAAGTCTAAGATGGGCGTGGACAAGGAGAATGACTTTGCTCCGCAGTATACCGATATGAAGGGCAAGGAAGAAGTCATCAAGGATCTTAAAAAACGTGCCAAAAAATGCGACAAGATCTATCTTGCGACCGACCCTGACCGTGAGGGAGAAGCTATATCATGGCATATAGCACAGATGCTCAAACTCGATATGACGGCAAATAACCGTGTCGCTTTCAATGAGATAACGAAGACGGGCGTTCAGAACGGAATGAGCAATCCGCACAGGATAGATATCGACCTTGTGAATGCTCAGCAGGCACGAAGGATACTCGACCGCCTTGTTGGTTACGAACTCAGCCCGTTTCTCTGGAAAAAAGTCAAGAGAGGCCTTTCTGCCGGCAGAGTACAGTCTGTTGCAGTCCGTCTTGTCGTTGACAGAGAGAACGAGATAAGGAAGTTCGTCCCAAAGGAATACTGGTCGATAGATGCAAAATTCACCGCACCCGGTTCGAGAAAAGTTTTCGATGCTTCACTTCTGTCAGTAGACGGAAAGAAGCTTGAGATACCGAACCAGACAGATGCGGACAATATCCTTGCAAGGCTTGAAGGGGCAGAGTATACTGTCAAGTCGGTCAAGAAGCGTGTCACCAAGAAACAGCCTGCTCCGCCGTTCATCACATCTACGATGCAGCAGGAAGCTTCACGAAAGCTCGGATTCAGTGCTAAGAGAACCATGAAAGCCGCTCAGGAGCTTTACGAAGGTGTCGATATCGAGGGTATCGGTGCTGTCGGTCTTATCACTTATATGAGAACGGACAGCCTTCGTATTTCTGACGAGGCGAAGAAAGCCGCCGCAGACTATATCGAAAATGAGTACGGAAAGAATTATCTTCCGCCTGAGCCGAGAACTTACAAATCCAAGAACAACGCACAGGACGCTCATGAAGCGATACGTCCTTCAACGCCTGAACTCGCTCCGGCAAGAGTAAAATCGAGCCTTACGAACGATCAGTACAAACTCTATAAACTTATATGGGAGAGATTCATAGCCAGCCAGATGGCAAATGCTCTTCTTGATACTGTTTCGGCAGATATCGAAGCAGCAGGCTGTATCTTCCGTGCGTCGGGATATTCTGTAAAGTTCGACGGCTTTACAGTTCTTTATGTTGAATCAGCCGACAATGCAGAGGAGAACAAAAAGGAACTCCCTCCGCTAAAGGAAAATGACAAGCTCAAACTAAAGTCTATCGCAGGAAATCAGCATTTCACCCAGCCGCCTCCGAGATACACAGAGGCATCGCTCATCAAGGCTCTTGAAGAGAACGGGATAGGAAGACCGAGTACCTACGCTCCTACTATAACGACTATAACTTCAAGACAGTATGTCGAGCATGAGGGAAAGGCACTCAAACCGACAAATCTCGGTGAGGTCATAACAGAACTCATGAAGGATCACTTCAAGAAGATAGTCGATGCCAAGTTCACTGCCGAAATGGAGAATAATCTCGATGAAGTGGAACACGGCAACAAGGACTGGGTAAGCACGCTCCATGAATTCTATGATGATTTCTCGAAAACGCTCAAAAAAGCCGAAGAAGCTATGGAGGGCAAGCGTGTTAAAGTTCCCGATGAGGAAACAGATGTCGTCTGCGAACTTTGCGGCAAGAAAATGGTCATAAAGTACAGCAAGTACGGAAAATTCCTTGCCTGCCCCGGATTCCCGGACTGCCGCAATACAAAGAAGATAGTCACCGAAGCAGACGGTACTTGTCCGAGATGCGGAAAGAAGATGCTCCTCAAAAAGTCGAAGAAAGGCAGAAGCTTCTACGGCTGTGAGGGTTATCCGGAGTGCAATTTCATGACATGGAACGTTCCGTCAAATGAGGTATGTCCTCAGTGCGGAAAAACGCTCTTCATCAAGGGCGGAAAATCAGGCAGGCTCGTTTGTGAGAACGAAGGCTGCGGATATGAAAGAGAGCTGAAAAAATGATCGGTACAGTCAACGTGATCGGTGCAGGTCTCGCAGGCTGTGAAGCTGCATGGAAGCTCGCCTGCGAGGGCATAAATGTAAAGCTTTACGAGATGAAGCCTGAGAAGTATTCTCCGGCACATAAATACAAGGGATTCGCAGAGCTTGTATGCTCTAATTCTCTCAAAGCAGCACGTATCGAGTCGGCAGCCGGTCTGCTCAAATATGAAATGGAGATGCTCGGTTCGCTCACTGTTCCGTGTGCAAAGGAAAATTCCGTTGAAGCAGGCGGTGCATTGGCTGTTGACAGGGAAAAATTCTCCGACAGCGTGACCGAAAAGATATCATCGCATCCGCTGATAGAAGTTATCCCCGGAGAAGTAACAGAGCTGCCGGAAGGCATGACGATCATCGCCACAGGCCCGCTTACGGGCGGTGCTATGGCAGAGCGTATACATGAGCTTTGCGGAGAGGGACTTAGTTTCTATGATGCAGCCGCTCCTATCGTGACTTATGAGAGCCTTGATACGGACAGAGTTTTCTTTGCGTCAAGATATGACAGGGGAGATGCTGATTATATCAACTGCCCCATGAACAAGGAAGAATACCTTGCATTCTATGAAGCTCTGATATCTGCGGAGAGGACCGAACTCAAAGATTTTGAAACACATCCGTTCAGTGTTTATGAAGGCTGTATGCCGATAGAAGTCCTTGCTTCAAGGGGAGTGGATACTATGAGATTCGGCCCGATGAAGCCTGTCGGTATAACTGATCCGGCAACGGGCAGAAGGCCGTATGCAGTCGTTCAGCTCCGACGTGAGAACCGTGAGGGAAGTCTTTTCAATCTGGTGGGATTCCAGACGAATCTTAAATTCGGTGAGCAGAAAAGAGTATTTTCAATGATACCCGGCCTTGCAGATGCAGAGTTCATGAGATTCGGCGTGATGCACAGAAATACTTTCATAAACAGCCCGGAGCTGCTAAATGCTGATTTTTCACTGAAAAAAGATCCCGATATCTATTTCGCCGGTCAGATAACCGGTACGGAAGGGTATATGGAATCAGCAGCAGGCGGACTCATCGCAGGCATATCAGCGGCAAGGAGACTGAAAGGTCTTGAACCGCTCGTTCTTCCGGCTGATACGATGACTGGTGCATTATGCAGATATATAAGCGATCCCTACAACAGCGGAAAATTCCAGCCAATGGGTGCTAATATGGGTATCCTCCCCGATATCGGAGTGAGGATAAAGGACAAGAAAGAAAAATACGGGGCTTATGCTGCAAGAGCAGTCGAGTCACTTAAAAAGGAGATGGAACGTATTGGCTATGAGAATAATCGTTGATGCTTTCGGAGGAGACAATGCTCCGCTCGAAGTTCTCAAGGGCTGCGAAAGAGCCGTAAAGGAACTCGGCGTGAAGATAATCCTCACCGGAAGCAGTTCAAAGATAAAGGAATGTGCCGCTTCCAACGGTATAAGCCTTAACAATATGACTATCGAACATACAGATGAAGTTTTTGATATACATGAAGAACCGAAGGAGATAATCAAATCAGGAAAGAATACCTCTATGGCAGTCGGACTGAGGTTACTCTCCGAGGGTGCAGGCGATGCTTTCGTTTCAGCAGGAAGTACAGGTGCATTGGTAATGGGTGCTTCGTTCATTGTAAAGAGGATAAAGGGAATAAAGCGAATAGCTCCGTCACCGGTACTTCCGGCTGACAAGGGAAGCTTCATTCTTCTCGATGCCGGTGCAAATACAGAATGCCGCCCGGAGATGCTCGTGCAGTTTGCTGCTATGGGAAGTGCATACATGGAAAAAGTCATGGGCATAAAGAAGCCGAGAGTCGGACTTCTCAACATCGGTGCAGAGGAGACAAAGGGACGTGAGCTTGAACTCCAGGCCTATCCGCTCCTCAAGGCATCAGGACTCAACTTCATCGGAAATATCGAGGCAAGAGACCTCCCGAAAGGTGAATGTCAGGTAGTCGTTACAGACGGATTCACCGGAAATATAGCTCTCAAACTCTATGAGGGAATGGGAAGCTTCTTCTCGAAGAAAGTCAGGTGGATATTCTCAGGCACAGGCAAGATCGGTGCATTGTTCTCTCTCGGAAAGATCAAGAAATTCCGCAAGCAGATGGACTACAAGGAAGTCGGAGGTTCTGCACTTCTCGGCGTGAGAAAGCCGGTAATAAAGGCTCACGGAAGTTCCGACGGAACTGCATTTTTCAATGCGGTAAGACAGGCTGAAAAGTTTGCAAGAGAAAATGTCACCGGCGTTATAGAAAACTATGCGAGCCGTATCCCTAAGGAGCAATGATAATGGAAAATATCGAAGAACTTGAAAAAAGGATCAACTATACATTCAAAAACAAGGATCTCATTCATCAGGCACTTTCTCATTCATCATATGCCAACGAAAAAAGACAGCACGGAGGCAGCAATGAGAGACTTGAGTTTCTGGGCGACAGCGTGCTGTCTATCGTCGTGTCCGATTTTCTGTACAAGAATCTGAACGTACCGGAAGGGGAGCTTACTAAAATGAGAGCTTCTCTTGTATGTGAAAAGTCGCTTCATATTTTTGCACAGAAGATCGGACTTGGAGAATTCCTTCTTCTCGGAAAGGGTGAGGAGAATACAGGCGGCAGAGAACGCCCCTCGATACTTGCAGACGCTTTTGAAGCAGTCATCGCAGCTATCTACCTTGACGGCGGCATCGAAAATGCTGCAAAACATATCCTCCGCTTCATGCCGAATGATATAGTCCGTAAAAAAAGACCTGTATTCAGCGATTTCAAGACAGTTCTCCAGGAAGTCGTCCAGAAGAACCCGGAGGAAAAAGTTGAGTACGTCCTTATCGGAGAGGAAGGCCCTGACCATAACAAGCGTTTCGTCGTTGAAGTCTGCCTCAATTCTCAGGTGATAGGAAAAGGCAAGGGCAGGAGCAAGAAAGATGCCGAGCAGCTTGCTGCCAAGGAAGCTCTGGAGCTTATGGGATATGAAACACTCTAATATTTCGATATTCGTGCCGCATATAGGCTGTCCTCACAGATGCAGCTTCTGCGATCAGAATACGATAAGCGGAGCAGAAAGCATTCCGCACGGCAGCGATGTCAGGGAGATATGTTCAAAGGCACTTGCGGAGGTAAAGTCTCCGGAAAATGCTGAGATAGCCTTTTTCGGCGGGAGCTTCACGGCTATACCGGAAAAGTACATGACAGAACTCCTTGAAGCTGCGTATGAGTTCGTAGGTGAGGGAAAGTTCAGAGGGATACGTGTTTCGACTCGTCCGGACTGCATAAACAGGCAGGTGCTCGGTATCCTGAAAAGATACGGAGTCACGGCGATAGAACTCGGAGCTCAGTCTATGGACGACGAAGTCCTTGCAGCTAATGAGAGAGGCCATACGGCAGGCGATGTGGAGGAAGCTTCACATCTTATAAAAGAATACGGCTTTGAACTCGGCCTGCAAATGATGATAGGACTTTACAAAAGCACGGTAATGTCAGAGGAGATGACATACGGCAGGATAGCAAAGCTGCACCCTGATACGCTCAGGATATATCCGGTCGTTATCCTTAAAGGCACTCGCCTCGGAGAACTGTACGAGAGCGGAGAATTTGTTCCGTTCAGCTTTGATGAGGCAGTCGAACTCTGCTCTGTGTTTATGGAGAGAGCTGCACACAACGGGATAAGAGTCATAAAGGCAGGTCTTCACGCATCGGAATTCGTGGAGGAGAATATGCTCGGAGGATTCTATCACCCGGCATTCCGTGAACTGTGTGAGGGAAGGATATATCTGAGAATGTTCAGGAATATCCTCAAAGAGTACAAATATGCGAAAGTATCAGTCCCGGCAAGAAGGCTAAGTCAGGCTATGGGACATAAGAAATGCAATATATCTTATTTTTCGGATAAGGGAAAAGAACTTGTCATACTCCCATGTGAGGGACAGGAAGAAAGTATCAGGATCATTGAACGGCGGTGAATGAATGTATCTTAAATCATTGGAAATACAGGGCTTCAAGTCCTTCCCGGACAGGATAAGCCTTACCTTTGATAAAGGTCTTACAGCGGTTGTCGGGCCGAACGGCAGCGGAAAGAGCAATATCGGTGATTCAGTCCGCTGGGTGCTTGGAGAGCAGTCAACAAAGACGCTTCGTGGCAATAAAATGGAAGATGTCATATTCTCCGGTTCGAGTGCGAGAAAGCCAATGGGATTTGCCGCTGTAACACTGAATATAGATAATTCTGACCGCACGCTCTCTGATATGGAGGACGAAGTTTCAGTCACCAGAAAGCTCTACCGCAGCGGTGAGAGCGAATATCTCATCAACGGCAGACAGGTGCGTCTGAAAGATATAAACGAACTCTTCATGGATACCGGCCTCGGACGTGACGGATATTCCATAATCGGACAGGGCAGGATAGCAGAGATAGTCGGTGCGAAGAGCAGCGAAAGACGTGATATATTCGAGGAAGCCGCAGGCATCTCGAAGTTCCGCTATAAAAAGCTCGAAGCAGAGAGAAAGCTCTCCTCCGCACAGGAGAATATCCTCCGCCTGAACGATATCCTGTCTGAACTGGAAGGGCGTGTTGAACCGCTGAGGATACAGTCCCAGAAAGCCGAAAAGTTCATAAAGCTCGCTGAGGAGAAAAAGAAGCTCGAAATATCCGTATGGGTTAGCAGGCTCGATGAATTCAGGAAAAAGATCGAAGCTGTCGATGCAAAGATACTCGTTGCAAAGAACGAATACGAAAATACCGACAATGATATAAATTCTCAGGAACAGCGGCTCGATGAGAGCTACAGAAAGATGCAGGAATGTACTGTCCGTATGGAGCAGCTCCGCCAGAAAATGCTCGAAGAGGAACAGTCTGCATCTGATATGAAATCACAGATAGCCGTTCTTGAAAATGATATACAGCACTGTGAAGCCGCTGTCAACTCTGCAAAAGTCAGCATCTCAGCGTGCGATGAAAAAAAGAAAGAACTCGGCGTTCTTATAAATGCTTCGGAGAAGAAGACAGCTTCACTCGAAGCTGAAAAAGTTTCATCTGAAAAAGAAGCCGCAGGGATAAGTGAACTTTTTGAGCAGGCAGAAAGAGACAGCTCCGAACTCGGAAGCCATGTCGATAAGACGGGCGGCGAGATAAACGCTCTCTATATCAGACAGAGCGAGCTTCGCATGAAATGTGCCTCTGCCGAAGAACAGCTCGAAGAAGAAAAGAAACGCCTCGAAGAACTCAGCCAGACGAGCATAAGCTTTGAAAAAACTATGGCGGAGCATAACGGACAGCTCGAAGAATGTGACAGAAAACTCGCTGAAAACGAGGAGAATACAGTCCAGCTCAGAAACAGGCTCTCCGGATTTGAAAGACTCTACGGTTCGAGAAAGGAAAGCTTCGAGCAGACAAAGACCGAACTCGAAAAGGTACTCTATACCTACCGTGAAAAGCAGCAGAGGAGAAAGATCCTTGCCGACCTTGAAAATTCCATGGAGGGTTTCGCCGGAAGCGTAAAGCAGGTTCTTAAAGCTTCACGTCAGGGAAGGCTCACAGGAGTATGCGGAACAGTCGCACAGAATATCGGAGTCGATAAGGAATACGCACTTGCTGTTGAAACAGCTCTCGGCGGTGCGATGCAGAATATCATCGTTGAAAATGAAGATATCGCCAAAAGATGTATCCGCTTCCTCAAGGAGCAGAATGCCGGACGTGCGACATTTCTTCCTATAACTTCCGTAAGGGGAAACGAACTTCGTGAGCAGGGACTTGACCGCTTTCCGGGATTTGTCTCGGTAGCATCGGGCATAGTAAAATATGAGCCGAGATTCAGCGGCATCGTGGCTTCGCTCCTCGGAAGGACAGTCATCGCAGAGGACATAGATTCGGCTGCTGCTATAGCCAAGAGTTACGGCTACAGGTTCAGGATAGTAACACTTGACGGACAGGTGATAAATTCCGGCGGTTCATTCACCGGAGGTTCGGCACAGCGGTCGGCAGGTGTCATAACAAGAAAAAATGAGATCGATACGCTCGAAGCTGAAATGAAGTCGCTCGGTGAGGAACGTGAAAAGCTCAGTGCCAAAGCAGAGAAACTCCGTGCCGAGACAGAAAAGCTCCGCATCGACCTTGAAAATACAAAAAAGGGTTCGGCAGAATGTGAGACAGAGAAGATAAGGCTTCAGGCTGAAAGAGCCGGTCTTGTATCGCTCATCGGTCAGATGAACGCTCAGTCCGAGAATTCCGGAAAGCTCACAGCAGATGCCCTCGAAAAGATAAATTCATCAAAGGCGGTCATTGATCTTGCCGAAAAGGAAATGGCTGAGCTGACATTGAAGATCACTCAGGCAGAGGAAAAACTCGCAGAGAGCCAGTCTTCGAGAGAAGCACTGCGTCTGAGACGTGCTGAACTTTCGGAAAAGCTCTCTCAGGCAAAGCTGAAAGTCCTTGCTCTTGAAAAGGATATCCAGTCACAGCACAGCGAGACAGAAAGGCTCCTACAGAGCATACAGTCCGCTGATGATTCGATAAAAGGATACAAGGAGGAGATAGTCCGTCAGGAGGATATGATCTCCGGAAAGAAAAATGATATCGAAGCCGTAAGGAAAAAGCTCAGCTCTCTGAGCGACAACTCCGCAGGCTATACAGAGGATATCGACCGCTGCCAGCAGATGCACAACGAGTACAGCCGCATCGTCAAGGAGATACAGTTCGGACTTCGTGAACTCAACGAAGCAAGAGAAAAATGCACCAGCGAGATCACAAGGCTCGAAAGCCAGCGTGAGACAGTCTCCGCAAGTTCTGACAGCATCATAAATCAGCTCCTCGAAGTTTATGAACTGACACGTTCAGAGGCGATAGCTCTTGCTGAAACGATTGATGATATGGAAGAAGCACAGCGGGAACTGCGTGAACTGAAAAAGAAGATATCAGCTCTCGGAAACGTAAACGTCGGTGCTATCGAAGAGTACAAGGAAGTCTCCGAAAGGTATACTTTCATGTCGGCACAGCTCTCGGACGTGCAGAAGTCAAAGGCAGAGCTTGAAAAGATAATCGCTGACCTGACAGACGAGATGTGCAGGATATTCCGTGAGAGCTTTGCTATAATAAACCAGAATTTCAAGAATATTTTCGTTGATCTGTTCGGCGGAGGAAAGGCAGAACTTATACTGACCGATCCGGAGAATGTTCTTGAATCAGGCATAGAGATTAGCGTCGCACCGCCCGGAAAGGTCATAAAGAATCTCATCTCACTTTCGGGTGGAGAACAGTCATTCATCGCAATAGCGATATATTTTGCCATACTCAGACTGCGTCCGTCACCGTTCTGCATACTTGACGAGATAGAT
>CADBQF010000073.1 GCA_902796705.1 Ruminococcus flavefaciens | reverse complement strand
GTTCATGACATTCCTTATGCTTACAGCCGCCGAGAAAATAAGCAGCCGTGCATTGAACTTCATCGTGGTGTTTGCACTGATAATGTCTACATTCTGCTGCGACTGGGGAGTGATAGGGCCTTTTATGGCATGGATATTCTATCATAACCGTGACGACAGGAAAACGCAGCTCAGATGCTATGCAGCACTCTGCGGAATACAGGTGCTAAGCTCCGCAGTTTTTCTTGCAAAGAACGGATATCACTGGTACGGCGAACTCTGGCAGGCAGGTATGTTCCTTGTGATACCCGTGCTTCAGTGCTATAACGGAAAACCCGGTAATAAAACACCGCTGAACAAGTGGATATTCTATATCTTCTATCCGCTGCACCTGTTCATCTTCTGGCTCATCAGATTTTATATATGACGGTAAACACGGACATTCTATTGACTTTTGTTATATTATTTAGTATAATAATCTATATAAAAGTTATGGATAACTGATAATAAACATGAGAGGTGATAATATGAGTAAACAAACCGGATTCAGCCTGCTGCACCCTTCCGGAAATGAGCCGGAATACCGCAGACTTCCCGATCATGTGATACATGATATCGGGCTTGAGGCATTTTGTCAGGCATTGTCTGACGACGCAAAAGAACGCCGTATGATCGCAAATGTACTTTCACAGATAACAGACGATGCAGATGTTGCCGCATATCGTCAGCAGATCTTCGGGGATATACTTCGTCTGCCGGAACTGCGAAAGAATATGCTGGAGCTGTTCAGCAAGATACAATTCATGAAGGATTTCTCCACGATGCACAAAACTTCTGATGAGGAACTTGGACTGTGGCATCTCTTTCACCGCCTTGACGAACTTGACAGCTATATAAAGACCGTGGAGACTATGAGAGATTGCCTTTCTGATAAGAAGATCCGCTCAGAAGGACTTATCTCCCTGAAAAAACACATCGCTGAACTCTACGATGACGCTTGTTTTGCCGAAATGAAGGCAGATATAGCCGCACTGAAAGTAAAGGCTTCTGACGTGCAGAGCGTCACTCTCGGCATCAATGTCAACGAACGCTTTGAAGCTGTAAGCATAGGCCTTGTCTCAGTCAACAGAAAGCCGTTCAAAAAATCCGGCATCGTCAGCAATTTTGCAGATGCGATCACATCTAAGGACAAGCTGCGTGATACCTCGGACTGGGACGGAGATATGCACTATCAGGTCATAGACAAGGAAGAAAAACAGGGCTTTTTCGATTTTATGAAGAACGATGCAGGCTCTCTTGCTGTCGGTACTTCCGCCGCCGGCAGGAGCAAAGGAAAGTCAACTCTCATGAATGCCTCGGCTGATGATGCGGCAGCAGGCTCGACTTTCTATCTGGATACGGTTGTGAATAAAATGCTCGCATCTCTTGTGAAAAAACTCAGAGATACTCTTACAAAGTATGCCAATACAGCGATCGTGAACGTTTCTGCATTAGTTCCGGAATTCATATATTACATCAGATGTGCGGAATTTATCAGCCGTCTTATGGAAAAAGGCTGTGTCTTCTGTGAACCGCAGCCGGTATCTGACGGCAGCAATTCCGTTTCGGCAAAAGGCTTCTACAATCTGAAACTTGCAATGAACATGGAGAACGTCAGCGAGATCGTGCCGAATGACCTTGAATTCGATAAGGAGCATACTGTATATATCCTCACCGGTGCGAACAGAGGCGGAAAGACCACGATCACGCAGGCTGTCGGTCAGTTGTTCGTTCTGGCACAGGGAGGACTTTTCGTTCCGGCAGAGAGTTTCTGCTATGTTCCCTGTGACTGCATCTACACTCATTTTCCGGCAGATGAGGACAAGACAATGGACCTTGGAAGACTCGGAGAGGAATGCGTCCGCTTCAAGGAGATGTTCTCTCAGTCTACAAGCAGAAGTCTCCTGCTGATGAATGAGACATTCTCTACTACCTCGTTCGAGGAAGGCTACTATATTGCAAGAGATTCAATAAAAGCACTCCTTGCGAAAGCGGCAAGAACGCTCTACAATACCCATATGCACAAACTCGGAGAAGACGCAGAGGAGCTTACCCGTGAAAGCACCGGTGCAGGTGCAGCTTCCCTTATCATGCGGACGGAAAACGGAAAGCGTTCGTTCCGGGTGGCTCTTTCAAAGCCGGAGGGTTCGTCCTATGCAAAGGATATCGCTGAAAAGTACGGCGTGACCTATGATATGCTCATCAGCGGACAACAGTACTTATAAGGAAGTTTATACCTTTTAGTGGGGCAAAACTTTTCTGAAGAAAGGTTTTGCCCCCTTTTCCAAAGAATTTTAAAATGAATTTTTTACAGATAACAGTAAGAATTTTTTCAAAAAACTTGACATTATAATACAGTTATGGTAAAATATAATTACTCTAATTAGAAAATGTTTATTTTTGCAAAAATAGAACTAATCGTAAAGGAAGCACTATCTCAATGAATAAAAAAATAGCTTTTTTATTATCTTTAACACTTATCGGAACTTGTGCAGTTCCGTTATCACAGACAAATGTATTCAATAGCACAGCGATCGTAGCATCTGCTGCAACACCGGCAAGCAGTTTCAATTACTCAGTCTCCGGAAATAATGCTACGATCACAGGTTACAAGGGTACTGCCACAGCAGTAGAGATCCCGGAATACATAAACGGAAAAAAGGTTACTAAGATCGGCAATAATGCTTTTGCAAACAAGTCAATAAAGTCTGTGATCATTCCTGACTCTGTTACTTCTCTCGGAAGCTACTCTTTCTACAACTGTAAGGATCTTAAAAAGGTCACATTATCAAAGAACCTTGTATCATCATATTCAGGCGGATATCTTTTCTATCTCAGCCCTGTTACAGAGGTCGTTGTAAATGGAAATATGTCTGATCCTGCATTCGTAGACCACTTCAATTACCATACTGATGCTGTTGTTACCGGAACAATAGACGGCTTGAAGTATTCAATGCCTATCAACACAAAGAAAGTCACTATCACGGGTTATTCGGGAAACGGCGGAGTTGTGTCTATTCCTGACTATATACTCGGCAAGCCTGTAACTACTATCGGTGAATCTGCTTTTAACGGCAACAAGAATATTACCGAGATCAAATTCGGCAACAATGTAGAGTCACTCCAGAGCTACTCTTTCAACAACTGCACAGCTTTAAAGACGATCACTCTTGGTGCAAATATCTCTACAAAGGCAAGCGGCGGTTACCTCTTTAACGGCTGCGATGCTCTTAAAACTATAAATGTTCCTTATGAAATGAAGGATAAGGACTTCGTGTTCCATTTCAAGTATCTGGATTGCTTTGCTCAGTTCATAAGGACTGAAACTGATATGAGATTAGAAACTGTTTTAAATGAGTTAAAGTCGGACAATCCTTCTCTCAACTGGAATATCAGAGGTCTTCAGGGTGCTGAAAGAGAAAGGGCTAAGTACGAGGTCGCCAGATATATCCACAGCAGATTAGGCAATGATAATAAGTCGGACAACAGTGTATATATCCACTATCAGAAGAGTGCAGAGGATAATTTACCGTACTGCCTTGTTTCCGGAACAGGAACCTGTGCAGGTATGTCAAGTGCTTATGCACTTCTTCTCCTCCAGGCAGGTTTTGAACTCAACGAGGTAGACCTTATCGGTGCTCCAGAACATCAGCTTGCTGGTATCAAGCTCTTCGATCAGTGGTATCTTGTAGAGTGTACAAATAATGATCCTTCATCATTTGCAATGCACCATACAACTGACGGCTGGTATAAGCCGGGTACAACCAATGGTGTTGTAAAGATAGAATCCAGAGATCAGATATACAGAGCTACAGGTCCGTTATATACCAATTACGGAACAGCAGTTAACGTAAATGCTGATACTCAGGCTTATATCGCTAATAAGTACGGCAGGGCAAACGGTGGAAACGCTCCTTATGCAGATGAATATGCAAGAGGAGATATAAATATGGATAACAGTATCGACGCATTTGACATTACATCACTCAGAAGATACTTTAACGGTATTTTCGACAGCGGAATCAATCTTGCAAACTGTGATTTCAATCATGACGGCAAGATAGATACAACTGATCTGAAAGATCTTCAGGATTTTGTACTTAACAGAAAATAAAAAAACGGGCGGATAAAAGCCCGGTACTCATAAAGAAGTTTATACCTTTTAGTGGGGGAAACCTTTCTGAGGAAAGGTTTCCCCCACACCCCCTTCCAAAGACTTTTAACATGAAATTTCCCCTGACGGGACGCTCACGATAGCTAATCGTTTAAGGCAAGACTTGCCTGAGCGTCCCGTCAGGGGAAATTTTACGCTGAAAGTTTTAGGAAGGGAGTTTGAGGGAGAACCCTTTTTCAATAGGGTTTCCCTCAATAAGAGACATATACTCCCCTGTGAGAAGTACTGTTTACTTTGAAGGTCTTATGTCCATGACTGTTATTTCTGAGAAAGTGCCGGTCTTGAAAGGTATTGCCCAGCCGGAAATACCTGATGTGACGACGAAATCTGTATTTTCTCTTTTTTCTGTGCCGTAGACTCTGTCGTTCAAGCCGAGGAGGAGTCCTATCTGACCGGCAGGAATGAGCGGTCCGCCGTGGGTATGTCCGGAGAACACGAGGTCGGGAGCGGCGGCGGCTTCGTTGGCGTAATCATTCGGCTGGTGGTCGAGCATGATGATATACTTTGAGCGGTCGGCATCTTTCAGGAGTTCCTGAGCGGAGAGGCGTTCGGTGAAAGTTCTGTCGAGTCTTCCGGCGAGCAGGAAATGTTCACCTATCTCAACGGTCTGATCTTTAAGTATAGTTACCTTATTTTTGAGCAGTTCAGCTTCAAGCTCGTCCGAATTGAAGTCACGGTACTCGAAGTAGCCTTTGTCGTGGTTGCCGTAGATGAAATAGACACCGTAGGTCGTTTTCAGGTCACCGAGGGCGGAGCAGGCTTTTATCATATCTGATCTGGTTGAATCGTCATCGACGAAATCGCCGGCTACAATGACGATATCCGGTTCTGCCTGCTGGACTTTTGCCATTTCCTTGCGGAAAGTATCGCCGTCGAGTGTTATGCCGAGGTGGGAATCTGCTATACCGACGATGCGGATCCCGTCACCGATATCCTTTGATGTAGTGAAAGAATAATCCGTCACATCGACGTGAAAAGCATTGTACCAGCCGACTGAAAGATAGGCTGTCGTCAGGAGTATAGCCGCAGCTCCCTCGATATTGAAACGCCTTTTCTTTCCGGAGATCTTTCTGATTACAAAAGCGATGAAGTCGCATATTCCCCATATTACGAGGAGATGTATGAGAACGACTATCGCAGTCCACACATTTATAAAGGCGAAAAGTCCGCAGGCGGCAGTCGGTATGAGTCCTGCTGTCCATGAGAGGACTTTGTGTTCACGGCACAAGCCCTGCATGAATGAAAATCTTCTGAAACGGCTCGCAAGGTAGAAAACTGCACCCAGTGTGAGCAGTATCATCACGATGAAAAGTATGCCCCAGAAATTCATTTTGCGTCACACCTTTCAGTTCCCCATGTGACGGAGACTTCTCTCGTTATCGTTTCCTTTCGTGAGGTGAGTTTTGATGAAAGGCTGTTTTTAGCCGAACGCAAAGCTCCGAAAGCACAGTCGGGAGCGGCGTACATCACAGGGGAGGAGAGGTCGTTTATCTCCTCTGCACCGGTTATGACGAGTCCGAGTTTTGAGGCGATCTTTTCGGCACGCTGTCTTGAATCCTCTATCGCATCATCGGCAACTGAGGCAGCGAGAGCGGCAGGATCGGAGAGTGAGAAATCCACATCATAGAATACTCCGTCTGTCTGTGAGAGCATGGAAGTTATCTCCTCAAGGAGCGGAAGGTCTGCTTTCATTTTCAGGAGTATAGTTTTTCTGAAAACGGTATCGCCGGTCTGGAAGTCAGATGAGACACTTTCCTCCTGAAGTTCGCATTTGTCCGGTGGGATATCCATTTCGGAAAGACCGGAGAGGAGGAGTTCGAGAGCATCTTTTCCGCTTTTGACGGCGGAGTCATGAGTTTTG
>CADBQF010000072.1 GCA_902796705.1 Ruminococcus flavefaciens | reverse complement strand
TTCCAGAGGATATCCCAGTCTATCTCCTCTTCGGGGATATCTATGACTGTCTCGTCGTAGATTATACCGACAGTTCCCCACGTATACGGCACGGAATACTCATTCGCCGGATCGTATGCAAGATCACGGAAATTATCCATGATATAGCTGTAATTCGGGATATTGTCCATGTTGAGCTTCTGCACCATGCCCTCTTTTATCATCTTGCTTATCATATAATCAGAGGGGATTATGACATCATACGAAGCCGCACCGCCTTTCAGCTTTGCATAAAGCTCCTCATTCGTGGCATAGTTGGTGTAGTTGACTTTTATACCGGTGAGCTTTTCAAATTCGCCGTTCACATCGATAGTACCCTCATCTGCACCGGTCGAGATATATTCTCCCCAGTTATATACATTTATAGAGAGTCCCTGACCTTTGAAGCGTGTATAGTAATCCTTGTCGGCGATCGTGAGAGTCTGTACGGAAGACTCCTCTTCCTCCTCCGCTGTCTCCTTGCTTCCACAGGCGGATAAAACTCCTGCCGCTGTTATCGAGGCTATGACAAGAGAAATTATCTTTCTTTTCATGTTCAGTCCTCCTTGAGAGTGCCGCTCTTTTTCGCAGCACTGTTCTCTATCGCATTCTTCACAAGCAGTATGATTATAACAGCGGCGAATATGAGCGTTGAAAGTGCGTTTATCTCCGGCGAAACTTTTCTTCTCGTCATCGAGTAGATCGTTATCGGGAGAGTCTGCGATGTTGAGCCTGTGGTGAAGTAGCTGACTACGAAGTCATCGAGCGAATATGTGAACGCCATGAGGAATCCGCTCACGACTCCGGGCATTATCTCCGGAAGAACGACTTTGCGGAAAGCCTTCATCGGACTGCATCCGAGGTCTTGTGCGGCTTCAAATATGTGCGGATCCATTTGATTGAATTTCGGCATCACATTGAGTATGACATACGGCACATCGAACGTTATATGTGCTATAAGGAGCGTTACGAAGCCGAATTCAAGGTTCATTCTCGCTGCGAAGAATACGAAGAGCAGCATGAGCGATACACCGGTAACGATCTCCGGATTGATGATAGGCATATTCGTCACGTTCATGACTACGGCCTTCGGGACTTTTCTCATGTGATGTATGCCGATAGCGGCGAAAGTTCCGAGGACGGTCGAGACGATGCTCGCTATGACAGCTATTATCATCGTGTTTATGAGCGAACTTATTATCAGCCTGTTGTGGAAAAGTCTTTTGTACCAGTCAAGAGTGAAGCCGCTGAACACGCTCCTGCTCTTCGTCTCGTTGAACGAGAACACGATGAGAACGAATATCGGCACATACAAAAAGAGCATCACGAGGACGAGATATATTTTTCCGAGTTTTTTCAACGTCTTCCCCTCCTTACATAAGCACCTGATCGTCAGGATCGAACTGGTTCATTATAGTCATTATAACAAGTATTATCACCATGAGAACGAGCGATATAGCCGCTCCGAGGTGCGGATTATAGGCATTTCCGAGGAACTGCATCTCGATGAGGTCGCCTATGAGAAGATTTGAGCCGCCTCCGAGCATTCTCGATATGATGAAAGTCGATATCGCCGGAACGAATACCATTGTGACTCCCGACATTATTCCCGGCATAGAGAGCGGTATGACGACTCTCACAAGCGTTTTTGCCGAATTGCAGCCAAGGTCGGACGCTGCCTCGAACATCGACTTGTCTATCTTCACCATGACCGAATAAAGCGGCAGTATCATGAACGGGAGGTAGTTGTACACCATGCCCAGAACGACCGCTCCTGACGTGTTTATCAGCTTGAATGGCCCTATGCCGACAAGTCCGAGAAGGTGGTTGATAAGTCCGTTATTGCCCAGCAGAGTCATCCATGCGTATGTTCTTAGCAGGAAGTTCATCCACATCGGGAGCATCACTATCATCAGCATCGTTCCCTGCTTGTGCTTTTCCATTCGTGAGAGGATAAACGCCACGGGATACGCTATTATAAGGCAGATGACCGTTGCGATGAGTGCGAGCCATATCGACCGGACGAAAATATTCGCATACTGACCGACATCTGATACATATTTTAGAGTAAAGCCGCCGCCCTCCGTCGTGAATGCGAAAAATCCTATCATCAGCAGCGGAACAAGGATAAATACCACCATCCATACAAGATACGGTGCAGAGAGATATTTAAGTTTCATGGCTCATTCCTCCGTCTTCTTCATAATATGTATATCATTCGGATCAAAAGCCATGCCTATCATCGAACCGACCGGCTCAGCCTTTGTGGAATGTATCAGCCACTTGTGATCGACACCGTCAACGCACATTTCATAGTGAACGCCCTTGAAAACGACGGATTCAACGATGCCCGTTATCTTAGCCTTGTCAGCCGGGATAACTTTCACGTCCTCCGGGCGGATAACGACATCAACTGTCTCATTCGGAGAGAAGCCTTTGTCCACGCATTCAAAGCGTTTTCCGGTGAATTCAACGACGCAGTCCTCCGGCATACAGCCGTTGACGATATTGCTCTCGCCTATGAAGTCCGCAACGAAGGCATTGACCGGCTCGTTGTAGATATCTGTCGGAGAGCCTATCTGCTGGATATTTCCGTTATTCATGACGACGATGCTGTCGCTCATGGTGAGGGCTTCCTCCTGATCGTGCGTGACATAGACGAAGGTGAGTTCAAGCTCCTGCTGTATCTTGCGGAGTTCTATCTGCATCTCTTTTCTGAGTTTAAGATCCAATGCACCGAGCGGCTCGTCGAGCAGAAGGACTTTCGGGTGATTCACCAAAGCCCTCGCAATAGCAACACGCTGCTGCTGACCTCCGGAAAGGCGGTTGATAGAGCGTTTCTCAAATCCCACGAGATTGACCATTTCAAGCATTCCGCCGACTCTTTTGAGTATCTCCTTCTCGTCAACGCCCTTGACTCTCAGACCGAATGCGATATTCTCGTAAACATTCAG
>CADBQF010000071.1 GCA_902796705.1 Ruminococcus flavefaciens | reverse complement strand
CGTTTTTTCCGGAGCAGCAGATGTTTCTGCAAGGGAGGAAGTCTTCTCATTATCCGTGGCAGCAGAAGTCACTTCTCCGTGATCTTCCGATACTATGACAGAACTTTCGCTGAGAAGCTTCTCCGGTCTGTGGGAATTATAAAAAGCGGCAGCACCGACACTTATCACAGCCGCAGCAGCAACAGAACCGATAACATACAGGTTCATACCTGATGAAGCTGCACGCACACTGACAGGCTTTTCGATATCGATATAGGCTTCCCTGATGAGGTCATCATCGATACCGCCCAATGCTTCAAGAAATCTGAGTTCATTCATGATCGTACCCTTCTTTCTGTAAAAAGGCTTTAAGTTTTTTCCTTGTCCGGAAGAGATAGGTTGCAACGGTCTGTTCTTTCATACCGTAATACTCTGCTATTTTAGAGACAGTATCGCCGTACCAGTAGCGGCGGAGGAATACTTTCCTGTGCTTTTCGTCCTGTTCACGGAGAAAGCGGCTTATCGCATCTGAGAGATCATGGTCAGACAGATCGCTGCCTGCCGGGACGCAGTCTGCTATCTCATCGATAGATACGGCAAAATCGGGAGAGCGTTTTTTAGCCAGATTGTATTCCAGCCGTTTTATGGCGATATTTCTCACGATGCGGCAAAGATACGTTCTGAGGTCGTCCGGCATTTTCGGAGGAATGTTGTTCCAAAGCTCGTAATAGGCGGAACTGACGCATTCTTCGATATCTTCACGCTGGGAGAGGATATTCCCGGCTATATAAAAGCAGAGCTTCCCGTATCTGGCTCTTATCTCTGCAATAGCGTTTTCGTCTCTTTTGCGGAAAAGAGAAATTATATCTTTATCATCCAATGGATAGGCCTCCTTTCATGAGGCGTTGAGGTCCTCTGTATATATAGTCCGGAAATGATGCAGGGATATTTCACCTGAATAAAAAATCTTTGCATTTTCTTCATAAAAAAGAGCTTCTTGCTATTTGATCTATGGTGTGCTATAATGATGATACAGCATGATATTTATAATTTCAGAAAGGAATGACCTGTGATATGAAAGAATTTCTTCTGCACTACTCACCAAATTTTATAGTTGTCGCTCTTGGTGTATTACTTGTCATTATATCATATATGACGATCAATACTAAAAGCAGCGGAGTATGGCTTTTCGGCGGATTTCTCATAGCAGTCGGCTTCCTGACCTCTCCGTGGAAATGGCTCGCTCTGCTCGGACTGACCGACCTCGGCTACTGGATGATACCTTATGAATATTTTGAAGAGTGGCTCATCAACAGGAAATTCAAAAAGGAACATAAAAAATACGATATCACCGCTTCTTCGATCTCAGAGGAAAAACGTATCTTTGTAAGGGTACCCGAAACCAATGAAAAACTGGAGCTGCGTTATGTCACAAATGAGATATACCGCCTGAACGTGCCGAAATTCCGCTTCACAGTAAGCATCGATAAAGAGGGAAAGCAATATGTCTTTGCAGACAGATGCGTCAAGGGCAGCAAGATAGAAGTTTTGCCGTTTGACGGCGGCTATATCAGATTCGACGGACTCAGAGCCGCAGACAAGGATATGACAGTCGAGATAGAGGTAAAAAATATCAGCGAATAAAAATTTTCAGAAAATGAGCGTAGTTTCACCAGTTTCTTTCGTGTAATAAGTGAAAGCACAAGAAGGCTTTCAGAAAGGAGCTTGTCAATGGATAACGGTGCAAGTAGCTACCGCCGTTTCCGTGACAATGGTGACCAGAATGCACTCATCGGGATAATCAGGGACTATAAGGACGGCCTTACACTGTACCTTGCAAGCATCGTCGGCAGTATCCAGACAGCCGAGGAACTCGCAGAAGATACATTCGTTCTGATAGGCACTAAAAAGCCTAAAGACAAGGGAAAAGGTTCATTCAGGACATGGCTGTATACGATCGGCAGGAATATTGCGATAGATCATCTCCGCAAACGCTCACGTCATATCGAAGTTCCGATAGACGAAAGCGATGCCAGTCTTATAAGCGATGAAGATATCGTTGAATCGGAGTATTTGAAGAAGGAACAGAAGATGACTGTCCACAAGGCTATGCGTAAACTCTCTCCTGACTATCAGCAGGTGTTATGGCTCACGTATTTTGAGGATATGAGCAATAAGGAAGCCGCTGCTGTCATGAAGAAAAGCGTCCGCAGCATAGAATCCCTTTTATACCGGGCAAGAAAGTCACTCAGATCACAACTTGAAATGGAGGGCTTTGACTATGAAAAACTATGAAGAAATGGCTCAGAACGTACTTCGCCGCATAGACGAGTACGAGAATGAAAAAAGGATAAGACGTGCTAAGATCACGAAAGCCGCCGCTTCTGTCACACCTGTTTGTGCCGCAGCAGTCATCGGCATCGGTTTGTGGAAAGGCGGAGTCCTGACACCTGAACAGGATCAGCTTATAAGCAGTACGGGAGATAATGCAGCATATGATGTGATCGTCCCGGAAGAAACTGTTTTACAGGATATAACCGATCCGTTCAGGGAGGAAAAGGCGTATGACGCTCCTGTGACAACGACTGACACAACTGAAATATCAGTATCCGCTGCAACGCAGTCAGGCGAAGAGATCACAGAGGTCAGCAGGAATGATGATCCTGCGTCCGGCGGAGATATCCCGGAAGCTGATCTATCAGTCCCGGATAAAACTCCCGCACCAAGGAATGAACAGCCTGTCATGACGAAACCGGCTGTGCAGCAGACTTCTCCTGCTGTTCAGAATACTGTACCGCCGGTACAGACAGCTCCGCCGGTACAGAATACCGAGCCGCCTGTACAGACCGCTCCGGCTGCGGGCAGCCGCTATATGTGGTGTATCGCCGTCAGCAGCTTAGAGTGGAACGGTACTGTATATCATGACAATGATATGGCAAAGGTATCGGCATATACACAGGACAGGTATATCGGCAGGGTAGGAGACTTTGAAGGCGTTTACGGCGGAGCAGATGTTCACCCGTCATATCGCATAGCTCCGGAAGACAGCGTATATACCGTCAAGGGAACAGATGATGTGCTTCTCGTTGTAAAGGCAGACAGCGATTCTCCTTACGGAGCTGTCATCGTGATGAGCAGCTCAGACTGGTCGCTTGAAAAATACGAACCGTGGCGGCTCGATCCGTATTACATCGATCCTGATACGCCCGATGATCCTGCTGTATATTTCGGCATCGCAGAGTATAACTGATAATATATCTCATAGTCCCGGAGTTTTCTCCGGGATCTTTTTTATCATCATCTGCTGTTCAGTTAGCGATAAAATGAACTTTTTATTAATATGATATGTATGTAATTGACAATTAATCGGAATCATGGTAAAATAATTGTGTACATTTGTACAGTTATAATTTACGAAAACAGAGGAGGTACATATGAGCGATTATTTTGGAAAAGAAGTCTTCAAGCTCGGATTCGGGCTTATGAGACTGCCTAAGCTGCCTGACGGTTCTATCGATATAGAACAGACAGCAGAAATGGCAGACCGGTTCATGAAAGCAGGAGGTACATATTTTGATACCGCCTATGTCTATGACAACGGAAGATCGGAAGAAGCTTTCCGGAAAGCTGTCGTTGAGCGTCACCCACGAGAGAGCTTCACAGTCTGTACAAAGCTCAATGCGTGGATGCAGTGCCACGACGAAGCAAGTGCAAAGCAGCAGTTCTACACAAGTCTCGAACGCACCGGAGCAGGCTATTTTGATTATTATCTGCTCCACGCACTTCAGCGTAACAACTACAAAAAATACGATGAATACCATATCTGGGATTTTGTGAAGGAGCAGAAGGCAAAGGGACTTATCCGGTATTACGGATTTTCGTTCCATGCCGATCCGGAGCTTCTGGAGGAACTTCTCACACTTCACCCTGATGTGGATTTTATCCAGCTCCAGATAAACTACGCCGACTGGGAAAATCCCGGAGTCGCATCAAGGGAATGCTACGAGATCGCACGCAGGCACGGAAAATCCATAACTGTCATGGAACCGGTCAAGGGCGGTGCATTGGCTTCTCCGCCGGAGGGAGTGAAGAGCATCTTCCTCAGAGCCGATCCTGATGTTTCCATGGCATCATGGGCGATACGCTATGTTGCATCTATGGACGGGATAATCACCGTTCTGTCCGGTATGTCCGATCTTGCACAAATGGACGACAATCTCTCGTATATGCGTGATTTCAAGCCGCTTTCCGAAGAGGAGCAGCTTGTGATAAAGCGTGTTCAGGAGGAACTGAAAAAGGATAATTCGATAAAATGCACTTCATGTCACTACTGCGTTGACGGCTGCCCGATGAATATAGCTATCCCGGAGATATTCGGAGTAAGGAATTCCGAGGGACTCAAAGCAAGCTGGGACGGCGGAAAACAGGCATATGCCATAGCCACACAGGGCAAGGGAAAAGCTTCCGAATGTCTTGAATGCGGTCAGTGTGAGGGTGCTTGTCCTCAGCATCTGCCGATAATCGAATTGCTGAAGGAATGCACTTCTATGGAAGGCTGATAAGGAGGAAAATCATGTTTGAACAGGCTTTGACTTACAAAAATATCACAGCAGGCAGAAAGATCACATACAAAACACTTGTATCTGCCGGACTTATCGCACTTGCGGTAATACTTCCGCAGATCGTTCATCTGGCACTCGGACAGCCGGGCGGAGTGAAATGGCTGCCGATGTATCTTCCGGTGCTTATCGGAGGGTGTCTTCTCGGAACACAGTGGGGACTTGCGGTAGGCATACTTTCTCCGCTTGTGAGCTTCCTTGTGACATCGGCAATGGGAAGTCCCATGCCTATGGCAGCAAGACTTCCTTTCATGGTGCTTGAATTAGCCGTATTTGCAGCAGTATCAGGACTTTTCACGAAGAAAATATCAAAGAACGGACTCTGGGCATTCCCGGCAGTTATACTTGCACAGCTTTGCGGAAGAGCAGTTTTCCTCGGAGCGATAGCAGCCACACAGAGCCATACTCAGTTCACGGCAGCAATGATATGGGGACAGATAAAGACCGGAGCTATCGGACTTGCAGTGCAGGCAGTTCTTGTTCCGATAATTATAATCGCTCTCAGAAAACTCATGATAAAGGACAATGCTGATGAATGATATCGATATCGCTAAAAGGGAACTTGAAGGCCATTCGATATGCCTTTGCAGGGACGGAGCATTCTTTACCGATGACGGCAGAGGCATCTCGCCTATGATGAATTTTATTGCCGAAGGAAAAGACCTCACCGGCTTTTCCGCCGCCGATGTCATAGTCGGAAAGGCAGCAGCCATGCTGTTCGTAAAAGCCGGCATCGTCTGCGTTCACGGAAAGGTAATGTCAGCCGCCGGAAAGGATTTCCTCGATTCACACGATATCCCGAATACCTTTGATGAGCTTACCGATAAGATCATAAACCGACAGGGAACGGATATCTGTCCTATGGAAAAAACAGTATCATCTGTCGATGATATCGAAGAAGGCTATGCGGCACTTGCAGCAAAACGGCTCGAACTCATGTCAAAGAGCAAATAAGACTTTCAAGGCACTTTCTCAGTCGGGGAAGTGCCTTTTGCATAGTATTATTTATATTTTTTTCAACAAACCGCCTTGCTTATCACAGCATATTTATAAAATATCAGCTACTATATTGAAAAGCACAGCGGATTCTGGTATTATATAAGTTAATACTTATGTCGGGAGGGATAATATGAATGATCTTGAAGCAGCACGTCTTATCGCTGAAAAAGCTGCCGCATACGGCGGAAAAGTTTATTTCGTCGGCGGATTTGTCCGTGACGGGATACTCGGCAGGGAAAACAAGGATATCGACATCGAGATACACGGACTGCCGAAAGAAACGATCGGGGAGATACTTGATTCAGTCGGGGAGCGGCTCGAATACGGAAAGAGCTTCGGTATCTTCGGACTGCGTGGACTTGATATAGATATCGCACTTCCGAGGAACAGCCAGACGGGAACAGATCCTTTCATGGGGACTTATGAAGCCGCACGCCACAGGGATCTTACGATAAATTCTCTTATGAAAGATGTCCTGACAGGCGGGATCATCGATAACTTCGGTGGACTTGCAGATATCCGTGCCGGGATCATACGCCATGTCGATGCCGGAACATTTGCAGAAGATCCTCTCAGAGTTCTCCGGGCAGCACAGTTCGCTGCAAGATTCGGCTTTGACATAGCATCTGAAACTGTCACGCTCTGCCGGGATACGGATATTTCAGCCGTATCACCGGAACGTGTGATGATCGAGACAGAAAAAGCTCTCATGAAGTCTCCGAAGCCGTCGGTCTATTTTGAACAGCTCAGAAGAATGGGACATCTTGATATATGGTATCCCGAACTGAAAGCTCTCATAGGCGTTCAGCAGAACCGTGAACATCACCTTGAAGGCGATGCGTGGACTCATACGATGCTCGTTATCGATGAAGCCGCAAAGCGTCGTGAGAAAGTCAGATATCCGCTCGGATTCATGATGTCCGCACTCTGCCACGACTTCGGAAAAGCCATATGCACAACAGTCGATGAGGACGGAACGGTGCATTCATACGGCCACGAGACTTTCGGCGTTCCGGTAGTTCAGGGATTCCTTGAACGCATCACTACTGAAATGAAACTGATAAAATACGTACTCAACATGACTGAACTCCATATGGAACCCAATATCATGGCACGGGCAAAGTCAAAGATGAAGAAGACGAACAAGCTGTTCGACCGCTCGGAAGAGCCTTTCGACCTGATACAGCTATCAGTCTGCGACGGCCTCGGAAAGCTGCCGAAATGCAGCGATACAGAAGAATTTCTCATGCAGAGATATGAGAAGTTCCGGCAGATAATGGCTCGCCCGTATGTTATGGGACGTGACCTTGTGGAAGCCGGACTTGCTCCTTCGGGCGATTTTGCCGAGATACTCAGATATGCACATAAATTAAGACTTGCAGGCCTTGACAAGAGCGAACAGCTTCGCCACAGTCTCGCCTATGCCAGAACTGAACTCAAAAAGGGGGAGGATAAAGATGAAGCTTGAAGACATAAAGAAAAAACTCACCTGTACGGAATATGATTTTCTCCGCACGAATGAACATCTTGGAAAAAATATAATACTTCTCGGACTCGGCGGTTCTCACGCCTACGGAACAGAAACAGATACATCAGATATAGATGTGCGTGGCTGTGCGGTGAACAGCAAGACCGAACTCCTCTGCGGCGAGAACTTCGAGCAGGTAACAGATACTCCGACTGATACGACAGTGTATTCATTTACGAAGCTGATACATCTGCTGACGAACTGTAATCCAAATACGATAGAGATGCTCGGCCTGAAGCCGGAACATTATCTTTATCTTTCGGATATTGGAAAAGAACTTATCGATAACCGGAAAATGTTCCTTTCCCGAAAGGCAGTAAATTCTTTCAGCGGATATGCAACGGCACAGTTCCGCAGGCTTGATAATAAATCCGCCCGGCTCGCAGATCAGTCCGTACAGGAGGAACATATCCTCAACAGCATAAAACTCGCATCTGAAAGCTTCCCGGAGATGTATTTCAATTATCCGGAAGACGCTATAAAGCTCTATATCGATAAAGCCGCCGATCCGGAACTTGATACGGAGATATTCATGGATATATCACTTAAACATTATCCGCTGCGTGATTACAAGGATATGTGGAACAGAATGGCTGACATAGTCCGTGACTATGCAAGAGTCGGAAAACGCAACCAGAATGCCATAAGTCACCAGAAGCTCGGAAAGCACATGATGCACCTTCTCAGGCTCTATATGATGTGCATAGATATCCTCGAAAAAGGTGAGATAATCACCTACAGGGAAGCCGAGCATGATCTCCTCATGAGCATACGCAACGGAGAATTCCTCGATGAGAACAGACAGCCGACCGACGGATTCTATGAGATAATAGAGGATTATAAAAAGCGTCTTGAATATGCAAAGGAAAATACCGATCTTCCGGATAAGCCGGATCATCGTGCGATAAAGGAGTTCACTCTGTACGTGAACGAAAGCATCGTAAAAGAAACGATAAACCGGTAATGCGATCTCCGGATTTTATATTCTCCTCCTGCCTGAATAATATCTCAGCACGCCGGAAAAATATTCTTTCAGCGGAAGTGTCGCACCGGAATGTTTTCCGTCCGGTACCACACGAAAGCGTGGATTTTTCAGAAGATTCTCAGTGAAGTCATGTGTATCGATAACGTCATCGCTCCCGCCGATGATACAGCTCGTTTTCTCGCTGTCAAGACCGGTGAGATTCCCGAAAAGACCGATGAAAGGCTTGATATCTCCCGTATATCCGAGCCGTGGCAGGTGCAGGAACGGCATAAGGCATGGATTTACAAGTATCACCGGGATACCGAGTTCAGCCGAAAGGACAGCGGCAAAGAAACCGCCGAGGCTTGTTCCGACGATAAGACCGATATCATTTTCCCTTATGATCCCGGCGAGGTATTCACGGACTTTTTCGGGAGATACAGCATCATAGTTGATATCCGGAGAGATGATATTTCCGCATCTGTTCTCCTTTAAAGCTGAAAAAGCTGCATTCTGACGGCTGCCGTGATAGCCGTGGATATTGAGGATATTCATATATATCACCTTTCCTCCGAACGTGTATCAGAGATATTTTTTGCGGCGTGTGAGGGCATTGTAGAGCCTTACGAGCAGTTTGATGTCAGAGAGTACCGTGCCGGTGATATTGTTCTCTGACAGTCTCTCGTCATGCTTGCCGTAAGAATATGTGATGTAAGCGTCGCCGCCTCTGTTGATATTTCTGAGCAGCCAGTCGCAGAAGCTTCCGTCTGCGGAGATATCATATCTGAACGGATCGGGTTCATCGTAGAAACACCATATCCAGCCGAGGTCATATAGCTTTTTGATCTCCTCCTCGATGATATCCCTGTATTCGGCTACAGCTTTTCTGATGTTCAGGAAGTCGTAGTATTTATCGTTGCCGAGGAAGAGCTGGACTTCAAATCCTTTTTCATCTACTACGAACTG
>CADBQF010000070.1 GCA_902796705.1 Ruminococcus flavefaciens | reverse complement strand
GCTGTCGTATGCTGCTTCCCGCTCATCGAAACGCTCAGAAAGCATACCGACAAAAACATCATATCCAAAAGCATCACATCAACTGTCGGCATCGCAGTTACAGCCGTACTGCTTCTTCTCAGCAGCGTTATGCTTGTTGATGCTACGACGAATCCGTTCCTTTATTTCCGTTTCTGATGTGACAGGAGGACAACATGGCTGAAAAAAAGATATCCAAGAAAAAAGCTGCAAAGAAAAAGCGTGAGAACCTTATCACAAACTCTATCGCCCTTGTGAATATACTTGCGGTTCTTCTGATCCTTTCGATAGGCTTCATATATCTGCTCTTCCTGAAAAGAGACACTGTATCTCACGAGGAGAACCGAAATCTCGCTAAATTCCCGAAATTCACCGTTTCAAGCTATTTAAAGGGCGAGTATACGGAGAATATAGCCAATTACTACAATGATACCGTTCCGAACAGAAGCTTCTTCAAGACGCTCATATCAACAAAGCTCCTTCCTCTTAAAGGAAGAAAATACGGCGGAAACGGTGACGACGGCGTTGAGCTTTACGGAAATGCTTTCGAGCATAAAAAGCCGAAGCCGACTGAACCTGTTACAGAACAGACTCAGACTACCGTTTCAGGTGATATCTCCGCAGAGACAACGACTACAACAACTGCAACTACTATCCCGGATAAATACGATCCTGCCGCAGCAGACGGCGAGGTATCGAACAATATCCTCGTTGTCAACAAGAGAGGCATCATGCTCTACGGCGGCGGCTGGGGTACAGAACTCGAATACGCTGAATATGTAAACGCATACAAGGAAAAACTCGGCAAGAAAGTAAACGTCTACTCAATGGTGCTTCCGACGAACGTTTCGTTCTATCTGCCTAAAAATTACGCTGACCTTGCAGAGAGCGAAAAAGCTGATTTCGACAACATAGACAAGGCTCTGAAAGATGTTATACCGGTCGATGCCTATACTGCTCTCCTCATGCACAAAAAGGAAGCTATCTACTCCAGAACAGACCACCACTGGCAGCCGCTCGGTGCTTACTATGCAGCACAGGCTTTCGCAGAAGCTGCTGATGTTCCGTTCGCTGATCTGTCCGAGTACAACAAGAAAGTCCTCAAAGGCTATGTAGGTACGCTTTACGGATATACCAACAGCCAGACGCTCAAGGAAAATCCGGAAGATTTCATCTACTATGAGCCTAAGGCTAAACTCAAAGTCACACGCTACTCCACATACTTCACTGATCCGGAAGAGACTGAACTCTTCCTTGATCCTGACACACTTTCAGAATCAAGCTACTATCTCGTTTTCGGCATGGACGACCGCATCACGCACGTACAGACTGAATGCAAGAACGGCCGCACGCTCGTTATCTTCAAGGACAGCTATGGAAACGCTCTTCTCCCTGTACTGACAAGTTCGTTCGAGAACATCTACCTCTGCGATGTCCGTTACTTCGACCTGAATGCTATCGATTTCATCAAGCAGGTAAAGGCAACTGATGTCCTCTTCACCATGTGTTCTTATTCAGCCGTTGGTGAGAACCGCAAATGTATCTACAACAATATGAACAAGTAAGGAGAATGAAATGAAAGAACTCATCTATCCTTTCGACAGCAAAACTATCCTCCGCCGCAGAAGAGCGATAAAGAAACAGCTTCTCACTGACGGCACTTCACGCATACACAAGAAGATAGCCGTCCTCGGAGGTTCTACTACAAATGATATCGTATCAGCACTTGATATATTTCTGCTGAATTTCGGCATAGAGGCTGAATTCTATCAGTCGGAGTACAACAAGTTCTATGAAGATGCAGTTTTCGGCTCGCCGGAACTCGAAGAATTCCAGCCGGATATCATATTCATACATACGACTTCAAGAAACCTGACCATTCTCCCGGAAAGTCCTGCCGAGACTCCGGAGATGATAGAGGAAAAGCTCAATGAGCAGTTCGGTATATTCAAACAGATATGGATATCGCTCATGCAGAAATATTCCTGCCCTATCATACAGAACAATTTTGAACTCCCCCTCTTCCGCAG
>CADBQF010000069.1 GCA_902796705.1 Ruminococcus flavefaciens | reverse complement strand
TAAAGGAAGTATTGAAGTTCTTAGCTTAAAAAGGACGGTAAAACATGGACAAGGAATATAAGACTTACCTTGAAGAGACTGAAACTATCGATTACCCACAATATTTCACTCAGCACAAAAGAGAACACAGTATGAAACTTACAATGCTCGGAACAGGCAACACACTTGTGACGGAGTGCTATCGTACCTTGACACTCAATCCCCATTGTGGTATACTGAAACTATAAAAATTCATTGGCATTTAAAAAGAAACTATGAAAGAATGGCGAAGATGAAATTTAGTGGAAGACAGAGGATTTGACTATGACTCAATAAAAACCGAAACAGGTAAGTGTATTGTTTTTTGGAAGTGAATATTATGGAGATCTTCACTTCGGACAGAAATATGCCCTCAAGATGACAAAGTTGGATATTTCAAATTTTATAGTTTTGACACCGAACGTTCACCGGAGGATCAATTCAACAGAACTAAAGAGAAACTTCTCGCAAGAAAGTATGGATCAATCTTCATCACCATTTTAGTCATTTTTTCAAATTTTAATAATTTTGATTTGATACAGTTATCAAACATACCGCTTTGAGAGATTGTTGTCAAAATCTTTTGACGTTTGCTATTTGCGTATGTGTGATGCACTTTAAATAATTTAATATAGTCAATGTTGATTTTTTAACATTCGCTATATTATTCAAATGAATGAAAGGAAGTGATCCGGATGCAGGGATTGATCGACCGAATGGGCGTGGCGTTGTTCATTCAGATCGTTATCGAGGTCTGGAACTGTTTATTTCTCTTCATCATGATCTTTTCTCTTATGGGCGGCAAAAAGGTATACAGCGGCGATTCTTCAAAAAGCATATCAGTACCGTTCACGCCGGAGATAATCATTTTTTACAATGCAATATTCATTTATAATGTCGTGAACATTACTGGGATCATAGCGGATGGTCACACAGGTACTTTGGCGTATTTCACAACACGGATATCCGATTTTCTGTATTATGCCATAGGAGCGTTCCAGACGCTTTTCTTTCTGGAACTTATCAAGAGATACGTACCTGACAAAAGCGGCTCCGGCCGTCTGAAAAAAGTTACTTTCATATTACAGCTTCTCCATATACCCTCGCTTATTTTGCTGCTGATCACACCGGCTACAGGTGTATTGTATTATTTCACCGAGAATAATGAATATGAAAGAGGGAAACTCTTTTACTTCTGGCATATCGGGACTATACTCATGTTCCTGTATATTTTCGTTATATCGCTTGAATACCGAAAAAAGATACACCCTTTCCTGAGACAGATAAACTTTTCGGCTACGATAATACCATTCTGCGGTTTTATCCTTAATACGAATTCTTCCGGGATAAGCTTCAATAATATATCCGTAACAGTAACAGCACTCGCAATATTCATGTTCTATGAAAAACACAGGACGCTCGTTGCTGTGCAGAGTTCGCACGAACTTGACATGATACGTACTGAACTCGCAGAAAAACAGCTCGCACTTGAACAAAGCAAGAATGAAGTCCTCATATCACAGATACAGCCGCATTTCATCAACAATACACTCATGGCGATACGCTCAGAATGCAGGGACGAGCCTGATCTTTACAGAAATATCACAAATTTCTCGAAATATCTTCGTTCTCATTTCAGTGCTATAAGCGGTATGCAGATGATAACTTTTGAAAGAGAAATGGATAATATCGAATCATATCTTGAGCTGGAACGTGAAAATTTCGGTGAACGTCTCGAAGTCGAATATGATATAGAACGTGATGATTTTCTTGTGCCGGCACTTTCAGTGCAGCCTCTCGTTGAAAATGCCGTCCGTCACGGGATCGGTACTTATGAAAACGGAGGTACCGTATATATCGAGGTACATTGTCAGGAAGATAAAACAGTCATCGTGATAAGCGATAAGGGTTCGGGAGAATGCAATATCACTCCCCAGCAGATCAGACGCAGAGATATGGGTATCGAATACGTTCGCTCCAGACTTCGTGCAATGGGGAATGCAGAGCTGGAGATAACCAGGTCTGAGACCGGTACGGCTTCACGTATAACGATCAGCGAATAGCAAGGAGGTCAGAAATGATAACACTATCTGTAGATGACCAGAAGGAAGCACGGGAGCTGATGCTCTATATGCTCAACAAGATCGATCCGAACGGCACGCATCTCAGTGCGTCAAATATGAAAGAAGCCATGTCGCTCATAAATGATGATGTTCAGATAATCTTTCTTGATATAGAAATGCCCGGTCTCAACGGTGTTGAAGCTACTCCCCTGCTTAAAGACAAATACAAAAAGCTCAATATCATTTACGTGACAGGTCACCCGGAATACGTTTTTGACGCTGTAGGTATGCATCCGAGCGGCTTCCTTACAAAACCTGTCTGCGAGGAAGATATTATCCATGAGCTTCAGGAACTCCGTTTCCCTCTTGATGCTATAAAAAGTCCGCTGAAGATCCAGTGCAGCCCGTTTGCTCTGTTTGTCAACGGAAAGCCGTTCGATTTCGGGCGTGGACTTACGATAGAGCTTTTTGCTTATCTTGTCTACAAAAAAGGTGCGTACTGCACCAACGGTGAACTTCTTGGTATCCTCTGGGACGGTGATCCCGACAAGCAGGGAAATCTCAGACAGCTCGTGCTGAATATGCGTAACTGTCTCCGTGAGATAGGTGCTGAGAACATAATCAGCAAAAAATACGGCAAGATCAGCATTGATATGAACGCTGTAGATTATGAGGGAGATCCCGAATCGATCATAGATGAGTATCATTGGTACTGATTTGTACAAAATTGACAAAAATATCAACTTATATTTTATACTATTTTTACGTTTTTTTACGGTTTGTATAACGGTTTTGTAACAGTTGTTATGATATAATAGCAACAGAAAACAATTCAGAACTTCGTATGCAATACCTGAATAAACTAATTAAATACTGCATACGAAGGCACATTTTACAGGTTCATCGCATATCCTGTTTAATGTGCTTTTGAATTTCCTATAAAACAGCATCAGATACTATATCAAAAGAAATGGCAGGTGAACAAGATGTCTGAAGCTAATGATATTATCACAGAAAACGCTCCCGACACTGTACAGCAGCCGGATAAAGAGGAGAAAAAAGAAAAAAAGAGAAGATCGCCTATGACTCCCATACAGATCTTTCTGTTCAACCTGCTTATCGTAATCATCGTGATATGGCTGCTCTTCGGATTCGTTATCGGAGCGGCTGCAGCACCTAACGGCGATATGTCGCCCAGCATCAGATCAAAAGATCTGCTGATCTACTACAGGCTCGAAAAAAATTATCATTCAAGGGATACTGTGGTATTCCGTAAGAACGACACTACCTACATCGGCAGGATAGTTGCAGTTCCCGGAGATCAGGTAGATATATCAGATGAGGAAAAACTTATCATCAACAACAACCTTGTTTCCGAACCTGATATCCGCAATTCTACTCCGAGATTTGAAGGCTTCGTGGAATATCCCGTCCGGCTCGGAGAAAATGAATTCTTCATTCTTGCAGACGCAAGAGGAGGTGCGGAGGACAGCAGGTATTTCGGTACTGTCTCGCTCTCTGAGATAGAAGGAAAGATAATCACAATCGTAAGAAGAAACAATATATAAAGGCGGTGGAAAGTATGGATCTTCTCAACAGATCTGCAAAAGCCGCAAACACCGTGCTTATGATCTTTGTTGCACTTGCAGCGGCGATAATGCTCATTTCAGGGATATATGTCCTAAATGATATCTATTACACGAATCGTACAGCGTTCGCTTCGTATGATCTTCTTCAGTACAGACCTCAGTTAAATGACGATACCGAAGAAGAAAAATATACATTCAGTGAACTTGAAGATCTCAACCCCGATACCGTAGGCTGGATAGAAATGTTCGGAACTAATATCAATTATCCCGTTGTTCAGGGAAATGATAATCTTGAATATCTGAACAAGGACATTTTCGGCTACAATACGCTGACCGGTTCGATATATCTTGCCGCAGAAAATGATCCGGGGATAAACGACTGGTATAATCTCATATACGGTCATCATATGGATAATGGTGCAATGTTCGGTGATATCGAAAAATACCTTGATCCGGAATTTTTCGCATCGCACAGCAGCGGTATCCTACAGACATCACACGGCGATTACAGTATAAAAGTATTTGCCTGCGTAAGAACAAACGCTTACGAAGATGCGGTATATCAGATTTCAGGCGATGCCGAGGAAAAATATCCGGTGCTTCGCAGTTACATAGAAGAACACGCTGAAAACAGTGTAAATATCCCGGATATAATGGATAACAGCCATATCCTCGGAATGTCAACTTGTTCTGATGCAGTGACTGACGGAAGGATAGTCCTCTTTGCAAGCATTTCTCCATGGGATAAGAAGACAGACGGCAATGCTGCCGCTCTTATTACAAAAGCTGATGATGTTCAGCCTGACAAAATGAAACTCTTTGCAATCGGCCATAAAGTCAGCAGCGGGAAATGGGCGTTTCTGAACCTTATGTGTGTTATATGCACGCTCCTGACACTTCTGCCTGTATGGGCTTTAAGAAAGAAATTCGGTCAGATGTCCTATTCAAAAAAGACTATCCGCCGTCTTGAAGACAGGATAAAGGAAAACGAAAATGATACGAAAGACAAACAGAATGATGACGCTGAAACAGTAGTGAAAGACCTGAAACATTTTCTCAGGAAATGCCGCATAGGTATCATCATAGAGATAATAACACTCATCATTTCTGTTATTGCTTTTCTGCTGACAGAAGATATCACAGCAAGAATGGGGATACGTGACAGGTGGACGGGACTCATGATCCTTATAGCCGCTGCCGCTCTCCTCGCTGATATCATCTGTCTGCGGTACAGAGGCAAACTTCCGGATAAGGAAGAAGCAGAAGAGGAAGCATAAGCTCCGTAAATCTTAGCAGCAGGAGGTGAAGCACATGACAAAGCAGCAGAATATCAGGAAAATGTTCAGCAGAACATCAGCTTTAGTATTGAGTCTGGTATTAATGGTATCATTTTTACCGTATTCTTTCCTTGAAGCTTTTGCGGCTGAACTGCCGGACGAGACAGAACAGGAAACGATCGTCACTCAGACAGACGGTCTTGAATATCAGTCGATAAGTACGCAGCCCGGCAGCGATGATGCAGAGATCGTTAAACTCGACGGTCTTATGCCGGTCAATGCCGAAGTCAATGTGCAGAACAGTCCTGATTATACCGACGATAATCTATTCGCATATGATATCTCGATAACCGATCAGGAAGGCGGGGAATTCCAGCCGGAGAGCAACGAACCGATCAAGGTAGAAATAAAAAACAACGCTATCAGCGATGCCTTTGCAGCAGATCAGAAACTGCGTCTGTGGCATATAGGTGACGACGGTATTCGTGAAGAGATAAAGAATTTCAGCATAAACGGCGATACGATCACCTTTGAAGCATCGGGATTCTCGGTATATGAAGTCGATGACGGTACTCCTGCTCTCAGAACATATGAGTTCTGGATGCCTGATGATCTTTCTCATAATACAGGATATCACGAATACTACTTCCATACTTCCTCAAAAAACAGCGACGGATCTTTCAAGGAGATCTGGACACAGACTGTAAAAGGCAATGAAAAGCCTGTATTCCCGCAGCTTCCGGCTGACAGCACGAGCCAGTACACATTCATGGGCTGGTTTGTCGGCAGTGAAAACGGAACAATGTTCGATTTTGAAAATATCCCGCCTGTCAGTGCGAACGAGACAGTAAAGCTGTATGCGGTTTTCAGATCGTGCGTATATGCGATCTTCCACGATCAGTTCAACGGAAGGACTCAGACGTTCCCGGTATTCGCCACAAGGCGTGGTGATCTTATAAACGATTCAGCTTCGATCCCCTTCAAAGACCTGACTGTTGTTTATGACGACAACGATCCGAACAAGGAGGAGGGAGCTCCTCCGCAAATGGCCTTCAAAGGCTGGTCTACCGAACCTGTAGAAGATTACACCACCGGAGCAAACGTCGATGTCATCACAGATGATGTCCTCACTCTCACAGAGACTACGAGATTTTATCCCGTATTCGAGCCTATCCGCTGGCTGGAATTCGTATCAGGCGAGACAGGAAGCGGTGCTACATACAT
>CADBQF010000068.1 GCA_902796705.1 Ruminococcus flavefaciens | reverse complement strand
GGGACTCTGTCCCCTCATGCACCCCTGCAAAAGGGACATTGTCCCTCTTGACTCCCATTATTGACGGCTTCGCCGTTTTTTATTTTTTATTATGTAAATTATTTCTTATCTCGCTTATCGTATATTCCTTTAAAAGCTTTCCGTCCCTGAACACCGGCTCCAGCAGATTTCCCTCCGGCATATTGCTCCTGAGATATCCGTCCTTGTAAGCATATTCCCCGTTCTCATCAAGATAAACAAAACACAAACCCTTCTGGCTCTTCTTGAATCCGCCCTCTTTGGGGTTCTTGAAAACAGGATATTCCTTACCGTCTATCTCCGCATAGCAAGCTTTGATAGCACAGCCGAAAGTATCTCTCGTAAAGGGGAGGAGCGTTCCGTCTTCTTCGATACAGTGCATCGAGAACGAGCCGACACCGAGCGTTACATTCGAGCAGGCGAAGCCGTTCTTCATGAGTATCTCAAATATCTCCTCACATCTCTGGACTGTGATGCTGTCGCCGTAAATGGCTTTGACGTGCGGATCGAGGACTTTGTATCCCTTGCTGTTGACCGTGCCGCCGAACTGTTCCCAGAGCTTGAAGACAGTCTTTGTAACGACCTCAACGCAGTCGCCCGAATCGCCTCTCATGAGCATACAGCCGTTGTGAGCCATTATCTCGTCGTGTATCTGCGGAAGGATATTGTCGATAACGTTCCAGTAATCGTAAGAATCGAGAACAGCCGAGAAGCTCGTATTGGGGTAAAGCTCCGTGAGCATACGTCTGAGGAAAGTCACCTCATCGCCGTCGTGAGCGTAATTTGAACACATCACGAAATGCTCCGTGCTGACAGCACCGTAAGCGACCGGTTCTTTTGTGCAGTCACAGCCGAACATCTTTTCAAGGTAGGGGATAGCCGGAACTGTAGCAGTATTCACGAAAGACATACACCAGCCGGCGGCGGCTTTGAGAGCGGCATCGAGTCCGGCATCTCCACGGAAATCGAACGAGCCGAGAGCTTTCTCACGGGGGATATCGTCGTCACACGTCAGGGCGTAGTATTTATCGACTATCTCACGGTAAGTAGCACCGACAGTAGCCGTTATCTGCGGATACCATATCTCCGCACTGATAAGGCTTTCGAGAGCCTGCGGCAGCCATGCGAAATCGTCGTGAGTGTTCGTTATGCCGAACATCGGAACGTGCAGGGGAACTCTCGCACCCTCCGGCAGAGCCGTTATCTCTATCGGGAGATAGCCGAGGCGGTGGAGCTTTCTTATCTTTTCGCTCCTGAAAACGCCCTTGCCGAGAGCCGCACCGAGGACTCTTTCGTATTCAGCCACGACTTCATCTTCTCCACGCTCAAAGAAATTCCTGTTGAAAATATCGATGAGGTAAGTCTTGATGAACATTTGCAGACCGAAGTTGACGACTTTGTTCCAGCGTTTCACACGGCTCATTCTGGGCGTGTAGTAGGAAACAGATTTTGTCATTCCGGGAGCGATCATATCGCTGTGAACTGTCTTGTAGAAATCGCACATGAGCATCGGGTCAATATAGTCAAACATGATTTAATCCTCCAATTCCAGGCAGCTCATTATGTGGAGCCTGCCGTATTCTTTTTCATTGAGAGTGCAGATAGAATCTGTAGTGTAGATGCCTTTTATGAGGTCGCCTTTGAGAAGCTCGCCTTTTGCAATGGAGTTCTCACAGTGCGAGAAGTAGACGTTTATGTCCTTGCAGCCGAGTTCTTTCAGCTTGTTTGAAGCGTGGAAGACCGTACCGCCGTAGCTGCAAATATCGTCGATGATGAAGACATTTTTGCCTTCGGGCGAGTCGCCGTGTATATCGAATCCGAGAATTTTACCCGTCTTCCAGTCACGCTTCTTTATGCCGAAGCCGATATGCTCAAAATTCTGAACGAGCGAGGAATAGCGTTTGCAGCTTCCCTCGTCCGGGAAGAATATCAGGTCATCATGAGGATCTGTGCCGGACATTTCGAGAGCTTTTGTGATGAACTTTTCGGGACTTTCAACGACCAGCCTGTCGATAAGTGCTTCACCGACGGGAGAATGTACATCGAGAGCCGTCACGCTTTCAAATCTCAGAGAATTTATGATCTCACAGAACCATTTCAGAGTGAATACCTCCGAGCTGTCCTTTACTCTGTCCATGCGTGCATTTGGAAGATACGGCATGAAGAGTTCAGGCGGAAGATATCCCTGCTGACGCAGATGCTTTGTGATGTATATGAGCTGGATAAGCTCGCACTCGTTCTCGTATCTCCATATTATCTTCCATGGAACAGTTCCTTCGGGTATCTTCACATCTATCTTGAAAGTGCCGTCCGGAAAATTTATGACTTCCGGAGATATCTCCTGTCTGTCGCAAACAAGTCTAAGCATCGTGCAGCTCCTTTCAGACTATCTGCATCTGGCAGCATTTCATGGCATTGAGGGCATTCTGATGCGTTTCCGGAGTAACGCCTGCACAGCAGTCAGCGATTATCTTGACAGGCACTTCCGGGAAAGCGGCTTTGAGTATCATCGCATTGGAGATAACGCATATATCGGTGCAGACACCGGCGATGATGAATTCCTCAATATCCTCATCACGTCCGACAGCGAGCGGAAGATCAGAAGCACCGAAAGTGACTTTTTCGAGCCTGAGAGCCTTGTCACCGAGAGCCGCATCAACTTCCGGAACGAGCTTCCAGCCGTCAGTACCTCTTATGCAGTGCGGAACAGGGAGATTCCTGCCCTCCTGAGTATCCATATAATTTTCGCTGTGGGTGTCGAGAGTAGCGATGATCTTTCCGCCGGGTTCATTTTTGCGGAAATCGTTGATGAGCTTCACGACATTTCCGGTAACAGCGGCAGTCTGGGGATTTCCGAGAACGCCTGTAGTGAAGTCATTCTGCATATCGATAATAACAAGAACTTTCATAATATTACTCCTTTCGCTTACCGGTCATTTACGCCGGTACAATTCAGATGTACGGTGAGCGGCAGTGGGGACGAACTGTCCGGTGCTGCAAATTTTGGAAGCCATTTTCCTGCGGAAATTCTGCGGTGAAGTCGAAGTACCCGTTATAGTCTCGTAAGGCTGTTTCAGTTCAGATACAGCGAACATCTCCGGCATGAGGTCGAAAATTATATCATGGTGGATAACTTCATCACGAAGCTGCATGAAAGCGTCATATATCATCTGCCCGTGATCGAATGCGAGATCGTTCTCCAGGGCAGTTCCGCCGCTGGTCTTAATAATTATCTCACCTGACTGACCGGTGAGGGTTATCATTTTATTTTCCTCATCGAAGCTGAACGAGAACCATTCAGCGGAAGCGGCATCAGAGCCGGGAGCGGTAGCAAGCCCGACGGTCTTAGTGAGTGCGAGGAAAGCACAGGAGACTATCCAGCCCCTCGGATCACGGCCTTCCTTGCTGTAAGTGCCGAACTGAATGAGTTTCGGCTGATGAACGCCTGCTTCTTCTTCAAGTTCACGGAGAGCGGCTTCTTCGATAGTCTCGCCTCTGCGGAGGAAACCGCCGGGGAGGGAATACCTGCCGGCGAACGGTTCTTCACCACGTCTGACGAGGAGTATCTTCAGCACCTTTGACGGGAGGAACCTGGAAGATTCAGCTTCGACAGTATCTATCCCGAAGACAGCACAGTCAGCAGCGACGGAAGGTCTTTCGTAGTTTTCGATAGAGTACAAGGGAGCACCTTCTTTCTTAGGAACTATTTGTTTGTAACTTTTTGTTGTTATCATTATAGCATGGCTGATAGTGTTTGTCAAGGGGTTTTGAAAATTTTTTCAGGAAAAATAAAATAAAAAAATGCGTCCCTTCCGGGACACATCATTATTTATCACTATTCTTCTGCGTCTTCCCCGATCTGTACTTCTTCTTGTACTCCTTCGGTGTCGTTCCGATATATTTCCGGAATATCCTGATAAAATGGCTCTGCGAACTGAATGCGAACATACTGCTTATCTCCAGATCCGTATATCCCGTGAACATAAGAAGATTCGCCGCTTCCTCCGCTTTGGCTTTATTGATATACGAACTGAACGTCATTCCTGTCTCGGCTTTGAACAGTCTCGAAAGATACGACGGACTGAGTTTCAGATGCTCCGCAGCATCGTTTATCATGATACGGCTGTGCAGGTGACTTATAATATAGTCTATCGCCCGGACTATCTGCTTTGAATAGACACCGGACAATTTCACACGACGCATATTGGTGGTATATTTTTCGATCATCTCGGTGTGGAGAGTGCGGACTTCTTCCTCGGTGGAAGCCTTGTCAGCCCTCATGATGAAGTGGTCGCTGATGCTGTAGGATTCTTCCGGAGTCATACCGCCGTTGACGCATGAGCGTGCTATCAGAGCGGTGGAGATGACGAAGTGATATTTGAGATTCCGCAGACTGTCCGTGCTGAGAATACCGCAGCCTTCTGAAAACAGCGGCAGATAGAAGACTTTCACAAGTTCGAGATTTCCTGAACAGATGCTCTCGTAGAAAGCGATCTCTCTGTCGAAAGATGCGTGTTCAAATGTCTCGCCGTGGTGGTTGAAAATGCTGGCAGCGATCGCTTTTTCAGTGTTATCGTTCAAGATTCGTCACTCCTTGTGGTGTGGGATTTTTGTGATTTTATTATAGCATATGTTGGGTGGAAAATCAAATAGAAAAGAAGAAAAAAGAAGAAAAGAAAAAGAAGAAAAAAACGGCGAAGCCGTCATAATGGGAGTCAAGGGGGACAATGTCCTCCTTGCAGGGGGTGAACGAGGGGGACGGAGTCCACCTAAAGAGGTAGCAAAGCGGCGAAGCTACGCTTTGCGGCTGGTCTGGACTTACTAACCCTAAAGCAGAGCAAGCCACCGGCGGAACATAAAAACCAAGCAAAGCAAGCGAAGCGATGCTTTGCGACCACCCCGGACTTACTGCCCCTAAAGCAACAAAACGCCGCCAGTCAGCTCGTGCGGAATAATTCCGCAGGGTGGTCTGCTTGTAAGGCTTACAAGGGGGAGCCCTCTATCGCAGGGCTTCCCCCTCTCAAAAAACAGTCCACCGGACTGTTTTTTGATTCACCCCCTTGCGGAGCTCTTTGT
>CADBQF010000067.1 GCA_902796705.1 Ruminococcus flavefaciens | reverse complement strand
GTTTTAATGATAGATGATGATGAGCTGATCGCACGTTCGACGGCGGAGTATTTCAATATCTTAGGTCTGAAAACAGCCTATGTCACAAGCTATGATTCTGCGGAGGAGTTCCTCGACGCTCATGAGATATCACTGCTGCTGCTCGACATCAACCTCGGAGACAGGTCGGGCTTCGATCTGTGCAGAAAAGTCCGGGAAAAATACGATATGCCGATTCTTTTCATAAGTGCCAGAACGAGCGATGATGATGTTATCATAGCACTCAATATCGGCGGTGATGATTATATCAAAAAGCCATACACGCTGGGCGTTCTCTTTGCAAAAGCCAAGGCGATACTCGGCAGATACGAAAAGGCAAAGGAAGCGGCACTGCTTTCGGCTTCAAATCCACAGGGAAATACAGAACGGACAGCCGGTGACAGGATATATTTCCGTGAGGGTGTCTATCTTGATACCTCTATGCACAAACTGATAAAAGACGGCAGACAGGAAGAGTTCAGGGCTATGGAGTACAAGCTTTTCACTTATCTGCTTGAAAATGCAGGCAGAGTCGTGACAAAGGAGGAGCTTCTCAAAAATGTGTGGGAGGACGAATACACAGGTGACGGCACGATCTCTGTACATATCCGCCACATCAGGGAAAAGATAGAGCCTGACCTTAAAGATCCTGCGATCATCAAAACAGTCTGGGGCGTTGGCTATGTCGTGGAACAGGACGCTCTCAGCTATGGTGACGGGACATGAAAAGCTATATCAGGATAACTGTTCTGACGGCAGTTATATTTATTGCGGGCATGATACTTGTCACTGTTCTGACTTCGGGCACGGTCACGCAGGAGACCTCACGAAAGATCATAACGGAACTCAATGATATCGTCCGTACAGCAGAAGATCACCGCAATGAACTTGATGTTCTCAGCGGCATCGGATACAGCGGCGATTATGTGATCCTTGATATGACGGATAATGTGCTGTATCCCGGTACTGCTGCAAATGATGAACTGACGGTGGAAAAAGCGATACAGAAGAGATATCCGCATCGATATCTGAAAGACGAGAGCGGCGTGTGGGGCTGTGCTGTCATTCTCGATGACGGACTTGACGGGTACAGGAAGCTCAGGTATCGCTTTATAACAGGAATGGGCATCGGCGGTCTTGTTATTCTTTCGGGAATGGTCTGCTTCGGGATATATCTGAACAGGAACGTCATAGCACCTTTCCGGAAAATGCAGGATTTTGCCGGCAAGGTCGCTGAGGGAAGACTGGACGAACCGCTTGAAATGGACAGGGACAATCTGTTCGGTGCTTTCTCGGAGAGCTTTGATATCATGCGTGAGGAGCTTTCTGCCTCGAAACAGCGTGAGCTTGAATTGCAGAAGAAGGAACGTGAGCTTGTCGCTTCACTCAGTCACGACCTGAAAACGCCTGTCACCGGGATAAAGCTCGCAGCAGAGCTTTTGCAGATGCGTTTTTCTGTCAAGGCTGAAACTTCCGGTACAGATATCGTTTTCGGCAGGAGCGAGATAGACAGCATGAATGAGGGCGTTGACGGTATTTTGCAGAAGTCGGAGCAGATCAATGCACTTGTGAGCGACCTGTTCGCTTCGACGCTTGATGATCTCGGAGAATTCAAGGTGAACTGCCGTGACGAGGATTCACAAGTGCTTGAAAGTATCGTCAAAGCCTGTGATGACAAGCATTATGCAATCATGGGCGAACTGCCTGCCGTTATCATTAATATCGACAGAAAGCGTATGTCGCAGGTCATCGGAAATATCATATCCAATTCCTACAAGTATGCGGATACAGCGATAAATGTGGATTTCAGACTGTCAGACGGATTTCTCGAAATGTGTATACAGGATCACGGCAATGGCGTTCCGGCAGATGAGATAGACCTTATCACGAACAAATACTATCGTGGCAGGGCATGGACTGACAGCGGCACGGACGGCAATGGTCTGGGCCTGTATATCGCTAAAATGCTAATGAAAAAGATGAACGGCGGACTTACTGCCGAAAGCAATGACGGCTTAGCGATAACTCTGATGATCCCGCTGAGCTGACGATTTAAGAAAATTATAAGAATTTTATAGGAAAATTTTATGGAAGATCTTCCGGAAGTCATGTATAATATCCTTAGAAAAGCAAAAAACTTCAAGAAAGGATGTTATATATGGCTTCTTCTATTTTAAGAACAGAAAAACTCTGCAAATCTTTTTCAAACGGAGGCACACAGCAGCACGTCATTAAAAATCTTGACCTTGACATAAATGAGGGCGACTTCACTGTCATCATGGGTTCATCGGGTTCAGGAAAATCCACGCTCCTGTATGCACTTTCGGGAATGGACAAGCCGACGCTCGGAAAGATATATTTCGCCGGTACACAGATACAGGACTATTCCAACGATCAGCTTGCGATGTTCAGGCGTGGCAACTGCGGATTCGTCTTTCAGAGCGTGTATCTTCTTGACGATCAGACGGTGCTTGACAATGTACTCACAGGAGCATTGATCGTGCAGAAGAATTCTCAGGAACTTGTAAATAAAGCAAAGGAACTGCTCAGGAGAGTCGGTCTGAACGAAAAGGACTGGAAGAAATATCCCGATCAGCTCTCAGGCGGTGAGGCACAGAGAGTCGGCATCGTACGTGCGGTAATAAACGATCCGAAGATACTTTTCGCTGACGAGCCGACAGGAGCTCTCAACTCCGCATCGAGCCGTGATGTGCTGGATATCTTCACTGAGATACATAAAAACGGTCAGTCTGTCGTTATGGTAACGCACGACCTGAAAACTGCTCTCAGAGGAACGAGGGTGCTTTATTTCCGTGACGGCGGAGTCGTGGGTGACTACCGCATGAGACCATACGGCGAAGACGATTCTGAGGAACGCCGTACAGGACTTACTGATTTCCTCAACAATATGGGCTGGTAAGGAGTGAGAACATGAATATACTTCGCTTATCGCTTTTCAAGCTGAAAAAGAACAAAAAGGAAGCTGCAGCCATTGTATTTCTCACGATGATAACAACGCTCATGCTCGCTGTTTTCATGGCGAATATCTCAAAGGCGAACAAGGCGTATTATGACAGCTTCGCACAGTCAGGCTCAAAGGATACTATCGTTTTTATAAATAAAGACAAATACCGTGACGAATTCAAAGAAGTCCTTTCGGACGACTACGGCATCAAGGATATAACCGAGACCGAAGCCATATTTGTCGAAGTGCTTGATTATGTAAACAACAATGGCGAGGACCGTACTTATAAAACCTTGTTCGTAAACGAAAAGGCAGAACGGAAGATAGAGGATTTCGTCAAGACTGACAAACTCTCCGATGAGGAGATAGAAAAGCTGGAACACCCTATATGGCTGCCGGCGTTTTTGAGTATCAGCGAGGGTTACAAGCCGGGCGATACGCTTACTGCCTGCAAGAACGGCAGAGACTATCCGTTCACGATAGCCGGCTTTTACGAGACAGGACTGTTCAACGACTCGGGATACGGCTATAAAATGGTCATATCTGATAACGACTATGAGCTTTTCAAGCTGGTCTTCAACAATGCTTCCGATCAGGAAGTAACGGTGCTTTGTTTCAACTCCAGAGGCACGGGATTTACCAATACCGCTTACATCAGCAGATGCAGCGAGATAGGCGGCGAAAGTATCGACTCCGCCTATGCTGACAGCGATGTGGAGCATGAAAAGACAAATTCCATGCTGTTCATTAATATGTTCATGTATTTCTTAGCATTTCTCGCAGGGATAACCATGCTTTCGGCTGTGCTTATGATAATGCACCGTATCACCAACGACATAGAAGACCAGATGCAGCAGATAGGTGTACTTGAAGCACTTGGCTACAGATCAAAAGAGATATCGCTTTCCTATGTATATGAATATGTGATAATTTCCGGTATCGGTGCGGCCATTGGTGCTGTTGAGGCTGTGCTTGTAAGTCCGCTGATGAATCTCGGCATACAGAATGTGATAGGCAGACCTGTTACCGTGAAAACAGAAGCAGGCATGATACTTCTTGCAGGACTTGCCGTTGTTGTGACCGTGACATTATTTGCACTTATAAAAGCCGGCAAGGTAAAGAAATATCCGCCTGTCGTGGCATTCAGAAAGGGCATTCGTACACACCATTTCGGCAGGAACATTCTTCCGCTTGAAAAGTCAAAGGGAAGCATCAATGTCACACTTGCAATGAAGAGCTTTTTCGGTGACATCAGGTCAGCATTCGGAACGGCTGTCTGCATCATTCTGGCAGGAACAGCGATACTTTTCTGTGTGACGTGTGTGGCATTCTTCAGTCATGGAATGGACGGTCTCATGTCTATGACAGGATATGATTTCGTCACCGAGGTCGAGGTCATGAACGGTGTGGACACCTATGCAGTAAGAGATGAGATAGCAGATATGCCGGAGGTAAGAAAAGCACTTGCAAACTATTCGGGTTATTGGCTTACCGTAAAGGGAAGTGAATACGGCGGTGTTCCTGTTATATATGATGACTACAGCGATTCGGAAAATATCAAGCTGCTGGACGGCAGATTCCCGGAGCATGACAACGAGATCATGACAACGATCGCAAGAAAGCGGTATGAAGGTACGGATATAGGAGACAGCATCGTTATCAGCGGCAACGGTACAGAGACCAAATATATCATAACAGGGATCACAAGCAGTATGATGAACGGCGGAATGATGCTGTATATGACCTCGGAAGGCTTCTGCCGTGCCTGTCCAGATGCACGTCCGAACATCGTTTCAGTATATCTGAAAGACGGTGTTACACAGGAGCAGTTCGAGGAAAAGCTGAACGAGAAGTTCGGCACTTCCGTCAAGGACAGCGTCAATGCAGTCAGTGCAGACGATTCGCTTGAAGAACGCATACGGGCAGCAGCAGATGAAAAACTTGCTCTGCTGACATCACAGTACGGGGTAACAAATATCGACTATGCGGTAGTCGTTGACGGACAGGTCATCACAGGAAACAGCAGACACTTTATCGTCAAGGACGTCAATTCGCTCATGACACTGGCGGAGCAGGAACTTAAAGGCATTTCTATGGTGTCGGAATACGTTTCTATCGGTGCAGCAGCCGTGCTTTCAGCGATCGTGGCAGTTATCCTCGGACTTATCGCGTCATCTAATGTAAAGCGTCAACGCAGGAAACTCGGTATCATGAAGGGCATGGGATATACCTCGAAAGACCTTATGAAGCAGATAGCGATAAAAACAATGCCCGTCACGATAGTATCTGTGATAATAGCTTCATTTGCAGCAAAGTATTTATACAGTACATTCTGGATCATGGTATTCGGCGTTGTGGGCGAGCTGAACATACCGCTGACGATCATTGCAGATGTGATCCTTGTGTTATTCTGCTATGCAGTCACCTACATCAGTGCAGGCAGGATAAAGGCAATATCAGTAACAGAACTCATGACCGAATAAGAGGGGGAGCTTATGAAACATATTAAGAATATCGCTGCATTAACGGCATTCCTCATGCTGACAGGCTGCGGAAGCACAGCGGCGGATAAACCCGTAAAAACAGAAAAAGCAGATACAGCAGCTAAGACTGTATCTGCGGAAAAAAACACAGGTGACGGAGAGTATATCTACTGTGTCAGTTCTGTCAGCAAAGTCTATTCGACAGCCGCCGTTATGCAGCTTGCAGATGAGGGACTGGTGGAACTTGATGCACCGGTAACCGAATATATCCCCGGTTTTAAAATGGCTGACGAGCGGTACAAGGACATTACTGTCCGTATGCTCATGGATCACACTTCGGGGATAATGGGTTCAACAAGGTTCAACTGCGAACTGTATGACGACAATGATACCTATTGCCACGATCACCTGCTTGAAAACCTTGCAAAGCAGCGTCTGAAAGCCGATCCGGGAAAATATGCGGCTTACTGCAATGACGGTTTTGATCTGCTTGAACTGATAGTGGAGAACGTAACAGGCATGAGCTACACCGACTATGTGAGGGAGAATATCTCCGATAAGATAGGTGTCACTGATACAGGAACGCCGATTGATATGTTCCGGAACGAAAAGCTCGTGCCGTCTTTCTCGGCAAACGGTCTGCCGCTTGATACAAGCTATTGCATGACTATCGGTGGCGGCGGTATATATGCAACGGCTTCCGATACGGCAAAATTCGGTGCGGCTTTCTTCACTGGCGATGATACGCTCATCTCTGAAAGTGCAAAGAACGCTATGGCGACACGCTGGAACGATAATGAGTACAGCGACGAAAACGGTCTTGGCTGGGACTATGCAGAAATGCTCCGCTACAAGCAGAGCGGTGTCAAAGTAGTCGGCAAGGGCGGCGATGTGACAATGGATCACGCTTTCCTGCTGGCAGCTCCCGATGAGCATATCAGCGTTGCAGTGCTTTCAAACGGCGGCAGCAGCAGCTATAACGATCTTGTAGCACAGGCTCTCATGGACGTTTGCTTGCAGGAAAAGGGTATAAGCATAAAAGAGGAAGAACCGCCAGAATGTACGATAGTTGACAAAATCCCCGATGGATTCAAGGCTTATGAGGGCTGGTATCTCATGAATCTCATGGGAGGGAGCGATACGCTTTGCAGAGTGACATTCCCTGATAATAAATATCTCCACATTGAAAAGATAACCTCACGCAAGACCGAATACACCGACTATGTCTATACCGCAGACGGTGATTTTGCGGAACTTGCATACGAGGTAGAAGACAGCGGCTTTGATAAACGTCTTGTCGGAGGCGGAGGCAGCCGTTTGTCCTTTGAAATGAATGAAGACGGAACTTTTATGAAAGTATCCGGCGGAATGACTTATCCCGGACTTGGCTCGATCAACATAAAGACTTATGCAGGGCAGATGATAGAGGATAATAAAGTCAGCGAAGATGTTTTGGAGGGCATTCAGGCACTTGACGGGAAGAAATTCCTTCTTGCGAGTGACAAGTATTCATCGAGCAACTATGATGCCACTGCTATCGCACAGTTCCATGTTGTGGGTGATCTGAAAGGCTATGTATATCTTTCCGTCAAAGGAGCAGATTTCCTGCTGAAAATAGCTGACAGCAAGCATCTTGTTTCACCAAATCATATACCTTCATCATCGAGCAGAGATATCATGGATATCACTATTGGCAATGACGAGAGCGGCAGGCAGACGATAAAAACTTCATTCGGTATAGAATATATCATGTCAGATGACATTCCCGCATTTGATGCTTCGGTAAAATCTGTTGAAATTACAGACAATGCGGAGTGGTACACCATTTCAGAAAGTATAGCCAACACTCCCGTTACATTAAAGCGGCCGGAAAAAAGTAACGTTATCGTGTTCAACAAATTCGATGAGCCGATATATACTTCTCATGTCAGGGACGCAGGCGATGTGATACCCATGCCGCAGGGCGGAAAGGTGCTGTTCCTTGGGGAAAAGGGAGATGTCTTCGGCATTGTTCGGTAACATATCGAATGTGGGCAGGTTCTAAAAAATCAGCAGATCTTATGAAGACAGATCCTGACTGCCTGTATATCCGGTATCATCTATTCTTTCTCCTCTTCTATGTATTCGCTGATGAGCCGGCAGAATTCCTCGCCGTATTTATCAGCTTTGTGTGTTCCGACACCAGAAACATTCAGGAATCCCTCCCGGTCAACAGGGCGAAGTCTGCACATATCCCGTAGAGCGGCATCTGAGAAAACGATATATGCCGGAACATTCGCCTCTGAAGCAAGCCTGCTGCGGAGGCCACGGAGCTTCTCGAAGAGCTTTTCGTCGGCGGGGAATTCCTGTTCTTTATTTTTCCTGCTTTTCTGAGGCTTCTTCGGGAGCTTCATTTTTATATTGATGCGTTCTTTGAGGATCTTTGCCGAAAGGGGAGTAAGCTCGACCACAGGGAATTCGTCGCCGGTAAAATCAAGATAACCGTTTGTTATGAGAAAGTCGAGTTCCGCACGGAGAGTATACACAGAGACATCGCTCATGATACCGTAAGTCGAAAGCTTGTCAAATCCAAGTGAGAGCAGCCTTTCGTTACTGCTTCCCCTAAGTACGTCGATGACCATGTTCTTGCCGAAATATCTGCCTTTTTGCTTTATACGGTAAACGCACGAGACTATCTTCTGAGCATCTACAGTTATATCCGCTTCTTCAAAACCGTTGATGCAGTTAGAGCAGTTCCCACAGTAGGAGGGAGCTTTTTCCCCGAAATATCTCAGCATGAATTCACGCAGACAGCCTGCTGTCGTTGCATAGAAAGTCATATCCCTCAGACGCATTCTGTCACGTTCGAGCATCGTTTCCTTTTCTTCTGCGGAAAGATCGCTGTTTTCTTCACGGCTTTTTTCTATCATGAAATTATTGGTGCGGACATCTTTCGGCCCGTAGAGGAGGATACACTCAGCCGGGCTTCCGTCACGTCCTGCACGGCCGGCTTCCTGATAGTAGCTCTCTATATTTTTCGGCATATTGTAGTGTATCACGAAAGAAACGTCAGATTTGTCTATGCCCATTCCGAAAGCGTTAGTGGCGACCATTATCTGTTTTCTGTCGTAGATGAAATCGTCCTGGTTGGCACGTCTTTCGGCATCACCAAGACCGGCGTGATATCTTGTTGCAGAGAAGCCGTCGTCATTGAGTTTTTCGCAGATCTCCTCCACGTTTTTTCGTGAGAGACAGTAAATGATACCGCACTTGTCCCCGAAACCGCCGAGAAGCTTTTTCAGCTCTGCATATTTGTTCTGCGGCTTGATGACAGAGAATCGGAGATTCGGACGGTCAAATCCTGTTATCATCGTGAAAGGCTCATTCAGTCCGAGCAGACGTATCATATCGTCCCTGACCGTATCAGTTGCCGTAGCCGTGAATACACTTATGACCGGACGATGCGGCAGACTGCTGATGAATTCACTTATATGAAGATAGCTCGGACGGAAATCCTGTCCCCACTGTGAAACACAGTGAGCTTCGTCTATAGTTATCATGGAGATATCGACAGATGAAACGAGTCTGTCCATTTCCTGCGTACCAAGACGTTCAGGGGCGATGTACACGAGTTTGTATTCGCCGCAGCAGATGCGGTGCATCGTTTCGGAGTATTCGTCCGAAGTGAGGGAACTGTTTATGCAGGCAGCACTGACACCTGCCGAGACAAGCGAACTTACCTGATCTTTCATGAGCGAGATAAGCGGAGAGATGACAATGGTGATACCGCTCATCATAATGGCAGGCACCTGATAGCAGAGCGATTTTCCTGCTCCTGTAGGCATAATGCCAAGCACATCACAGCCGTTGAGTATATTATCGATCATCTCCGCCTGACCGTTCCTGAAATCCTTGTGGCCGAAATATTCTTTCAATACAGTAAATTTATCCATTCTCACTTGCCTCCTGAATTAAGTAATAATAATTATATCACTATTCCGTGAAAAAAGCAAGAAACCTTCTTTTCTTGACATATCATTTATTATAGTTTATAATTAGAACCTGTCCACATAGGGATTCATGCACGTCTTTTCGTCAAATTTTGCCGGTGACTGCGTTAAAAATCCTTGAAGGGCGACAGC
>CADBQF010000066.1 GCA_902796705.1 Ruminococcus flavefaciens | reverse complement strand
GCGATGAAATTAGCCTCGTCCTCCTGAATGAAGCCTTTGAGGTGGGAATATTCATGGCATATCGTCGTCGGGAGATTCGTCCGGCACATATCGTCATTGTAATTCGATTCGAGCGAGAACGGGAAATAGATGCCCGACAGATGCGACTGGCTCATGAAATACGAGAACTGTATCGGCTTTGCATCGGGATAATAGCCTCTTAGCTGCGGGAACTTTCCGGCAGCTTTTTTCATGGCTTTTTTGGCTTCTTCATTCACATCGGCGGTCAGATAGAATCTGTTGTTCTCATCTCGTGGAACTTGCAGAGCGAGTTCATTTGCATCAGCTATCAGCATGGAGTAGAGTTCTGTCAGCTCCGTGCGTGTGTGACCACGGCTTCCGCCGAGGAATTTGTCCGCCATTGGAGTACACTGATACATCAGGAAGCAGTTGAGCGTTTCCGTCGTCAGTATGAACGTGAACACATACAGCAGTATGAGCGATGATATCCCCAGAGTCTTTTTCCTAAGCTTCCTGCCGAATATCATCAGCAGGATAAAAGCCGGCACTCCGATGAGGACGAGCAGCAGTCCGAGGATTATCAGCATCTCTCCTGCCGAGAACGGGAAAAGTCCGCTTATCCGTGAGAATATCTCCGTTATCCAGTGGAATATCTTCTCCGCATAAAAATCGGAAAAGCCTCTTGATGCCCTTGCGAGGACATTCAGCAAGACCATGAGAAGACATATCACAGCCGGGACGGAGTATCTCTTTTTTATGGCGAGCTTTTTCATATCACTTTATCACGATGAACGGTTCTTTCACGGTCTTGCAGGGGCGTGCGTAGAATCCGCTCTCACGGAGTTTTTCCGCACATTTTTCCGCCTCTGCCTGTGACGTGAACACGCCGAAAACAGCCGAGCCGCTTCCCGTCATGCAGGCATTCAACGCACCGGCTTTTTCCATGAGCGACTTTATATCTCTGACTTCTTTCAGGTCAACGGCATCTTCAAAGAGGTTGCCGAAATATTTGTAAGCCTCGTCCGGACAGTCATGCAGGGCTTTGAGAAGTCCGTCTATGTCCGGGTGATGCGGCGACTTCAGGGAATCTATCTTTGCATAGGCCTCAGCCGTAGAAACGCCCTCACGTCCCTTTGCGATGACGAGGTCACGTCCCGACCAGTCGTCTATGGGGACGACTTTTTCGCCTATGCCCTCAACGTAAGCCGTTCCGCCCGTGAAGAAGAACGGAACGTCCGCACCGGTCTTTACTATAGCTTCATTCAATTCTTCCAGCGGTATATCAGTGCTGACAGTGCCGCCGAAAAATTTCTGATCGCTGTACATCTTACGCAGACCGTAGATAACAGCGGCAGCATCGGCACTTCCGCCGCCCATTCCTGCCTGTGAGGGGATAGCTTTCTTTATATGTATATCGCAGTGACCGTAGAATCCATAGCTCGCACCGGCAGTCGAATAGAAATTTCGTGCCGCCTTGTAAGCTATATTGCTCTCGCCGCCGGGGATATCCTCCGTGACGGCGAGCGGATCGGCAGTCTCGCACGAAACTGTGATCGGCTTGCCGTAAGCGTCTGTTATCTCCACCTCGTCATAGATGCTGACATTCTGGAAAACGCTCCTGATAGCGTGGTAGCCGTTTTCGAGAACGCCTGTCACGTCAAGTCCGAGATTTATCTTTGCGGCGGCACGGATAGTTATTTTACCGGAGTCAGCCATTTTTCTCGCCCTCCAGCTTAGTGAGGAATTTCTCTATGCGGCGGACAGCTTCCATGAGATGCTTGAGCGAATACGCATACGAAACACGCACATATCCCTCACCGCTGTCACCGAAAGCACTTCCCGGAACGACAGCGACTTTTTCCTCATAGAGAAGCCTCTCACAGAATTCCTCACTTGTCAGGCCGGTATGCTTTATGCTTGGGAAGACATAGAAAGCACCCTCCGGATCGAAGCACTTCATGCCGAGCCTGTTGAATTCATTGACGAGATATTTTCTGCGGACGTTGTATTCGTCACGCATCTTGACTATCTCCGAATCGCACTCTTTCAGAGCTTCTATAGCGGCATTCTGGCTGACATACGGACTGCACATTATGCCGTACTGATGTATCTTTGATATCTGTGTGATTATCGGTTCGGGAGCGGCAACATAGCCGAGTCTCCAGCCGGTCATAGCGTAGGCTTTTGAGAAGCCGTTTACGTAGATAGTGCGTTCAGCCATGCCGTCGAGTTCGATTATCGAGAAATGCTCCCTGCCGTATGTAAGCTCCGAATATATCTCGTCGGAGAGGACGATGATATTCGTATCACGCAAAAGTTCTGCGATCGGTTCGAGGTCTTCACGAGTCATTACCGCACCGGTCGGATTGTTCGGGAAAGGCAGTATCAGGAGCTTCGTGCGGTCGGTGATCTTGTCTTTGAGGTCATCGACAGTCAGCTTGAAATTATTCTCTATCCTTGTCGGGACGGGAACAGCCACGCCGCCTGCAAGCTCGACGAGCGGAGCGTAGCACACGAAGCACGGCTCAACGACGAGGACTTCATCACCGTTGTCGAGGAGTCCCCTCAGAGCGAGGTCGATAGCTTCCGAGCCGCCGACGGTGACGATTATCTCGTTATCGGGGCAGTAGTCAACGCCGTGTTTCTTTTTTATGCGGTCGGTGATAGCCGATCTCAGCGGAGCGATTCCCTTATTCGGGCCGTAGACGATATGTTTTCTTTCAAGCACCTGTATAGCGGCTTTTCGTATCACCCACGGAGTCGAGAAATCCGGCTCGCCCACGCCGAGCGAGATGACACCTTCCATAGTTCCGGCGATGTCGAAGAATCTTCTGATGCCGGAGGGCTTGATGCCTTTTATCTTATTGGAGAGGACTTTATCGTAATCTATCACGATCAACCCAGCCCCCTCTCATCGGGTTCTTCCTTGTCGATGAAGATGCCTTTTTCCTTGTACTTTTTAAGGATAAAGTGAGTAGCCGTTGAGAGTACGCCGTCGATAGTGGAAAGTCTTTCCGAAACGAAGAGAGCAACGTCCTTGAGGTTGCTTCCCTTGACCTCAACAGCGAGATCGTAAGCACCGGAGGACATAAGGCTGACGCTCTCGACCTCATCGTACATCATGATAGTCTTTGCGATATCATCGAAACCGCAGTCTCTCTGCGGAGTTACTTTGAGTTCTATCGTAGCATAGACAGTTGAATTATCGTAGAGTTCGTCGTCAACGATAACGCTGTAGCCTTTGATTATGCCTGATTTTTCGAGTTTTTCGATCTCTGCGGCAGCTTCTTCTGCCGAGATGCCGAGCATCTCACCGAGAGCCGCATCTGAGATACGAGCATTCTGCTGTAATATCTTAACAATTTTTTTATTCATAAAAATCCCTCCTGACGAGCTGAAGCCAGCTCGACCGCTTTGTCCGTTGTTAGTCTTTACAGAGCGTTAGTCTGCTTTCGCTCAAACCGAGCTGAGCCAGCTCGACCGCTTTGTCCGTTGTTAGTTTTTACAGAGCGGTAGTCTTCCTTCGCTCAAACGTTAATTATGTTTTGTAGGGGCGGCGTTCCGCCGCCCGCATATCATTGCAATTCTTGCAAATTACCGGTATTTCGTGCAATTACCGCTGTTCCGCCGTATTTCTGATCGTCCCGTCAGGGACACCATAATTATGAATTAAGCATTATGAATCATGAATTAAATCAAAGCGAAACAAAATACGGTCTTCTTTTTTTGAAATACGCAAGCCTTGTGAAGCCTGCCGCTCTTGCTATGTCTGCTCCGTCTGCGATGTTCTTTCCGATGTCCTCCGGAGTGTGTGCATCAGAGCCGAGAGAGAGTATCTCCCCGCCGAGGTCACGGAAAAGCTTCACATATTTAAGCGACGGGAAACAGTCACCAAATCCCTGCCTTATACCGGAAGTATTGATCTCAATGCCCTTGTCCTTGCGTATAAGTTCCCGGAAACTCTCCGCTATAACTTCATCATAGCGTGAAAGATCGGGCATTATACCGTTGCGGCACTTCATATATCTCGCACAGTATGTAATGTGTCCAAGCACATCGAAATCACAGTCACGGCACAGCTCGTATACTTCATCGAAATATCTTCCGAGAAGATCATATATCCCGTCCATTGACATATCGTCATATTTAATATAGTAGAAATCCTTTTCGCCCCGTATCTGGTGCATAGAGCCGATGATGAAATCGAGCCTTTCATCAGATGCCATGAGCTTTGCTATATCCGGAGCCTGTGTAGCCTGTCCCATTTCCGTGCCGCAGATTATCTCCATTCTGCCGGAATATCTTTCTTTAAGCTCTGTAACAGCCGCCACGGAAGCAAGAAAATCCTTTTTATAGTTGAAGTAGTCCAGATTCTCAAAACAGGCATCGTCCCTGTAGTGTTCTTCGGGATACCATGAACTGCATTCGCAGTGGTCGGTTATGGCATATGCCGCAAGACCGAGCCTTTCGGCAGCCTGCACGCATTCGTTGATATCAGCTTCCGAGTCCATTGAGAATTGTGTGTGTGTATGGCAGTCGATAAGTTCCAGATATATCACTCCTCTGTTGATAGTCGGTATCTTCATGTAAAAAGATATCATTTTCATTATAACATAACTGAACTGAAATAGCAAGGAAAGCGGAAAAAAACTTCTTCCAATTTCTGTATATGAAAATTTCATGCCGGCAGAATGGGATAAGCCCGGTACTCATAAAGAAGTTCATGTCTTCTATTGGGGAAAACCCTTTTGAAAAAGGGTTCTTCCCCAAACCCCTTTCCTAAAACTTTCAGCGTAAAATTTTCCCTGACGGGACGCT
>CADBQF010000065.1 GCA_902796705.1 Ruminococcus flavefaciens | reverse complement strand
GGGACGCTCACGATAGCTATCGTTTACGGCAAGACTTGCCAGAGCGTCCCGTCAGGGGAAATTTTACGCTGAAAGTTTTAGGAAGGGGGTATGGGGGAGAACCCTTTCTCAAAAGGGTTTCCCCCATAAGAAGCACATCAGCCGATAAGGGAATTGATCTTGTCTGCTGTAGTCGGGAGGTCGGAGGCCTTGATAGTTTTAGCTTCGACCATCTGAACGGCGAGAGCGTCTATGCTTGTAACGCCCTTTCCAGTGTCAACGCAGTCTGCATTGAGCATACCCTGTTCGGAGATGCTGTATTTTTCGGGGTTAGCTGCGTTCTGCATGATGAGGACGGCATCGGAGATATCGACTGTTCCGTCGCAGTTCGCATCGCCGCAGAGAACGTCTGCGTCTTCTTCTGTATACTCATATACAGCCTGTATCTTTGTGTACTTTACAGAGATAACGTCGTCAGCGGAAGCCTCTTTCTTTTCGGAAGCGTCCCACCACTGCTGGAGTTCAACTTTTCCGTCAGCTATTACAGCCGGGATATCTTCTTCCTCTTTATTTTTGAGAGTTCCGTCGAATTTTACTGTAGCAGTTGAACCCTTGCCGAGTCCGAGAGTGTATGACTTTGAAGTCCAGAAGCCTGTTCCGGCTGAATCCTTTGCATTTATGCAGACAGCACAGCCTGCTGTTCCCCATGAAGAACCTGCACTTGACGAAACATCGCCTGTGATTATGAGCTTTACGAGATGCTCAGGATCTTCTATCGGAACTGTTACATAGCCCTTGTCGTTCGTCATTGAATCGATATCCTCGAAAGTGACTGTCTTTGTCTCGCTCTTGATCTGGTCGTATGTCTTGAGTCCCTTGAATTCATCTGCATTATCGGAAACTACTACCATTGCAGCCGAATAAGCCGGGAGAGTCACCTTTACATCGTTGTCGGAGATATCATTCACGATATCGAGGAGTCTTATCTGGTCGCTGTCACCGAATACAGCGTATACGGCGGCTGACTTATATTCCTTTGCGGAATTTTTGAGGTCGATGACTGCATTCTCTTCGTTCTGGGGATCTTTGTTTGTGAGCATTACAGTCACAGTCGAATCGTCGTCCTTGTCGAATGAAGCGTATGCACTTGCCTTTGAAACATCGTCTGTCACTGTCGGGAGGAGCGTATCACCGAAGTTTCCGCCCTTGCCGTCGTAATTCGTGTAAAGCTCGAAGCCTGCGAGAGTGTAGCTCTCACCGCCCCAGAGAGATGCGAAGTATACTCCCATGTCAGCAAAGCAGCCGAGAGCTTCTGCCTGTGCGATAGCTCCGGAGATATCGTCGCTTCCCTCGAAGTTGTACTCCGATATAGCGAGCTTAGTTCCCGGATAGTATTTGTCGATAGATGCCTGTATCGTGGGAAGTATCGGGATATTTACAGTACACCACTGACCGATCCAGCTATCCTCCACGAAGCCTTTCTCGTAGAGCGTGCGTACAGACTGGACTCTGTCTGCCGGAGTTTTTCTTGCTGATTCGGAATAATAGTGTATATCAAGCACGTCAAGGAGCCTTGTGCCTTCCTTGTCGCTTGCCTTCTTCATTTCGTCGAGATAATAGTCGAGATACCAGTGATAACCGCCCTTGGACTTGATAGTCTCCCACTCATCGTGAGCATCATCATCGTCAAGGTGATCGAAAGCTGTATATCCGTAAAGAGCCGGGCCGAAAACTTCTGCCTTGGGATCGAGCTTCTTTACAGCCTTTGCGGTAGCTATGGACTTTGTCATGAGTTCCTCGCAGCTTACCGGCTCAGGGTGCATACGCTTGTGGGTATTGTCCCAGAGAGCAGGCTCGTTGTCAAGGCTGTAGCCCTGTATGCCTGTTGCGGAAGAGGAATCTCCGAGCTTCTTTATGATATAGTTGATGTACTCGTCCATGTAGACTTTTCCGTCTGTGAGGTCGGGCTCATCGTCGAAAGCTGAGCCTTTCTCAACGACAACTTCGTTCCAGCGGGGCGAGGGAGCGATCTCCTCTTCGGTAACAGTGCCGTCCTTGTCGGCTGCAACGTATCCTGCGAGCTGGAGAGTAGTCAGCTTATAGCCGATATTGAACTTTGCCGAAAGGGAAGAGAGTTCCTGAACGCAGTCAGCCGGTGCATCGGAATTTGAAAGATTGTTGTCCGAGCTGTGCTGCCAGTCAGAACCGGCATTTGAAGCGTTGTTCTCCCAGTTGTAGCCGGTCATTCTGTTTCCGCCCTGACGAATGGCAGTGGCGTTCACTTCCTTGAGGTGATCCTGATGACCGTACTGGTTGATACCGAAGATATACGGACTGATCGCCTTTGTTTCGCCCGCCATGTCAACGATGACGTTCATGTCGAATGCCGTTTCTGCTGCATCTGCCTCTGCCAGAGGGGACACGTAAGCCGGTGCAGTAAGAGTAAGTGCCGTGAGAAATGCGAGTGCTTTTTTCATTTTAAATTTCCTCCTTATATTTCCTCATCTTCCCACCAGGAGACCTGCGGAGTAGGTGATGAATTGTATCCCGTTTCGTCCCTGAAAGAACCATGAGTATAATTGTCAAGTGAAAAATCCCAGAACTGCTGATAATTCGTGACAGACTGTGCAAGGACAAGTATCATCGTGACCGGCTGGCTGTGGGAGAATCCGTAGAGTATCTCCGGCTGATCGCCTATATCTGCCGAGATACGCCACACAAGTCCGAGCCTGTCGAGGCGGTCAACTATCCTCTGCAATTTATCCTGCGGAATGGAGAGCCTCTCCGACATAACACGGACAGAGTGCATCTTGTTGCGGTAGCCGCTGCCCATGTAGCATATGAGCCTGACAGCGTCCTCGTCAGCAAGCGTGTTCAGCAGCCTGACCATGTTCTTTGTGTCGCCGAGATAGGGATTCACGCCGTTTTCGGGTATCTCCATGAATGTGAAGTACCGCAGATCCGGATTGAGACGTGCAAAGGCTATTTCCCTGTCGGATTTTATGCCGGCGAAAGTCTCTCTCTCGAAGTCTTCCTTGAGCCTGCGTGCCTGATCGTAGTTCGGATCGTATGCACACATTGCCGTGTACATCATTCGCATGATGAGTGCGGAACGCTTTTCCGGAGCGGTGAAATGCACCTCGTCACTTATTAGCTGTTCAATGTTTATATCTTTCTTCTGTGTGCGGATACCGAATAGCTGGTCGAGCGATATGCCAAGTACCTTCGACAGCTTCGGCAGAAGTTCGGCATCGGGATAACCGGAATTTTCCCATTTGGAGACAGCCTGCGTCGATACGTCCATTCTCTGTGCGAGCTGTTCCTGTGTCAGCCCGATCTCTTTCCGCCGCTTTATGAGATTGATGCTGAATATGTTCTTTTTCTCCATAAAAATAAACTCCGAAGTGTGATGGAAAGGAGAGTTTTTCTCCTGTATCTTCATTATATCACAACACTAAGTTGATTTCAAGCCAATCATTCTCTACTTTTATCAACTTAAAGTTGATATCTTTGCTTGTGGCTGTGTACGTACTTCTTGTGGGGCAAACCTTTCTGAGGAAAGGTTCTTCCCCACACCCCTTTCCAAAGACTTTTAACATGAAATTTCCCCTGACGGGACGCT
>CADBQF010000064.1 GCA_902796705.1 Ruminococcus flavefaciens | reverse complement strand
CAGGGGAAATTTTACGCTGAAAGTTTTAGGAAAGGAGTTTGAGGAAGAACCCTTTTTCAAAAGGGTTTTCCTCAATAGAAGACATAGACTTCTTTATAAGCAGCGAGTCTATAGAGGTACCGGCGATGTTTTGTATTATTTGCCTATGCGTTCAACTTTCATGAGATTCGTTGTGCCGGAGACTCCGAGGGGAACGCCGGCTGTGATAGCGACGAGGTCGCCGTCCTCAACGAGCCTGTGAGATTCTGCTGCATCGACTGCTGCTGCGAAGAGGTCGTCAGTATTTGTTTTCTCGTCGATGATGAACGGGATAACTCCCCAGCTCATATTCATCTGTCTGCAAACGACTTCGCTCATCGTGCAGCTTATTATAGGACATCCGGGGCGGTATTTTGAGATAAGCCTTGCTGTCTGACCGCCGAGAGAAACAGTGATTATCGCTCTTGCGTTGAGGTCATGGGCGGTAGTTACGGTAGCATGAGCGATAGCTTCTGCGACATTTCCGTCCGGATTTGAGCGTCTTTCGGAGAATTCTCCCTTATAGTCGATATTGTTCTCGGTAGTTTCAGCGATAAGAGCCATAGTCTTCACAGCTTCTACCGGATAAGCACCGGCAGCAGTTTCGCCGGAGAGCATTATAGCACTCGTGCCGTCATAGATAGCGTTCGCAACGTCGGTTATCTCCGCACGGGTAGGACGTGGATTGGTTATCATTGATTCGAGCATCTGGGTAGCGGTGATGACCTGTTTTCCGGCGTTGTAGCCCTTGTGGATTATCTTCTTCTGGATAGCAGGTATCTGCTCGAAAGGTATCTCAACGCCCATGTCGCCTCTTGCTACCATTATTCCGTCAGCGGCTTCGAGGATCTCGTCGATGTTCTCAACGCCGTCGTTATTTTCTATCTTGGCGATTATCCTTACATCGAACCAGCCGAGGCTCTGGGTAAATTTTCTGAGGTAGTTGATATCAGCAGCCGAACGTACAAAGCTTGCGGCGATGAAGTCGAATCCCATTTTTGAGCCGAATTCGAGGTCGTCCATATCTCTTTCGCTGAGGTACGGCATCGAGAGCTTTACGCCGGGAACATTTATGCCCTTGTTGTTTGAGAGCGTACCGCCGTGAATGACCTTGCATACTATATCGGTCTTTGTGACTTTTTCAGCGAGAAGCTCAATTACGCCGTCATTTATGAGTATCCTCGTACCCATGCTCACATCACGGGGGAGCTTCTTGAAGCTGACACTTCCGACCTTATCGTCGCAGAGAACGTCCTCTGTTGTGAGAGTGTAGGTATCGCCGTCGTGTATCTCTACCGGCTTGTTATCGACAAATTTGCCGAGGCGTATCTCCGGGCCTTTTGTATCGAGGAGAGTAGCGATAGGGAGATCAAGCTCTTTTCTGAGCTTTTCGATGACTCTCAGACGCTTTTCGTGAGTCTCGTATTCTCCGTGTGAAAAATTGAAACGGGCAACGTTCATACCGGCGAGCATAAGCTCACGCATGGTATTTTCATCATCAGTTGCAGGGCCTATCGTACAAACTATCTTTGTTTTTCTCATTTTGATATCTCCTTTTAAAGCTCAGACCTTTTTGAGTTTAGCGAAGTTTGCCATTATCTTCTTAGTGCCTACCTTGTCGAAAGCTATCTCGACCATATAGTCGTTCGCAGTTTTGAGGACGGAGAGGATAGTTCCTTCACCGAATACCTTGTGCAGGACTCTTTCGCCGGCGGTATATGTAACTTTCTCCGAAGATGCAGGAGCGGAGGAAGAGAACATCTTGTTCCTTGCGAGCTGCTGCTGCAAAGTTGCGGAGTGAACAGCAGTAACGGTCTTGTCGTTTTCTTCGAGCTGATGCTTCATTGCGGCGGCGTTGTCGTGCTTTTCGATGAGTTCGGTGCCTATCTCCTTGATGAAGCGTGAAGTTATGTTCCTCTGAGTCTGACCGAAGAGCATACGCTGTCTTGCACTTGTGAGGTAGAGCTTTTTCTTTGCTCTTGTAACGGCAACGTAAGCGAGCCTGCGTTCTTCTTCGAGGTCTTCCTCGCTGTCGAGAGAGCGTGAGCTTGGGAATATGCCGTCTTCCATGCCTGTTACGAAAACGTTCGTATATTCCAGACCTTTGGCGGAGTGGATCGTCATGAGAGTTACCTTGTCGTCAGTTCCGCTGTCTCTGTCGGCTTCTGTGTAGAGAGCGACTTCTTCGAGGAAACCGCTGAGAGTAGGCTCTTCGGCTTCTTCCATATATTTTACAACAGAGGAACGAAGCTCCTGAACGTTCTCTATCTTTGACTCGCCGTTCTCGGCAGTCTTGAGGAGATCCATATATCCTGTCTTTTCGAGAACATAGTCAAGGAACTGATCCATAGGCATCTGCTCTGATTTTTCCATAAGATCACCGAATATAGCGGCTGTATTTTTCAGAGAAGAGGACTTCTTGGCGAGCGGAGCGAATTCATCGCTCGTCCGCATGACTTCATATGGAGACAGATGCAGGTCACGGCTTATATCCTCGATAAGAGCGACAGTCGATTCACCAATGCCACGCTTGGGTTCATTTATTATCCTTCTGAATCTGAGCATATCATCTGGATTGCAGATAAAGCTGAGATACGAAGTAACGTCCTTTATCTCCTTGCGGTCGTAGAATCTCATACCGCCGTATACCCTGTAGGGGATACCGGCTCTGACGAAAGCCCTCTCGACGGAGTTTGACTGTGCATTCATGCGGTAGAGTACGGCATTGTCGGAATATCTTCCTGTAGCCTTGAATGAAGCATTTATAGTATCGGCAATGAATTTGGATTCATCGTTGTCATCGATAGCCTTGTACCAGTAGATCTTTTCGCCGCCTTCGCCGTCAGTCCAGAGAGATTTTTCTTTTCTTGCATTATTGTGGCTGATAACGGAATTTGCGGCATTGAGGATAGTCTGAGTCGAGCGGTAGTTCTGTTCGAGCCTTATCACCTTAGCACCCTTGAACTGCGACTCAAAGCCGAGGATATTCTCTATATTCGCACCTCTGAAACGGTAGATGCTCTGATCGTCGTCGCCGACTACGCAGATATTTCCGTATTTCTGAGCGAGGAGCGAAACGAGCCTGAACTGGACGTGGTTCGTATCCTGATACTCGTCTACCATGATATACTTCCAGCGTTCCTGATATTTTTCCAGCACGTCCGGGAACTGCTCGAAGAGCTTGACCGTGAGGAGGAGTATATCATCGAAGTCAACTGCATTAGCAGTACGCAGACGTTCGTTGTAGACCTTGAATATCTTTGAGATGACCTTCATGCGGTAATCGACACCGGCATCAGCGTGCATCTGTTCGGGAGAGATCATCTTGTCCTTGGCATTGCTTATCTCAGCAAGCACCATGTTCGGAGCAAAAGATTTTTCCGAGATATCGGCATCGAGCATGATATTCTTTATCATGCGGCGGCTGTCGTCAGAATCGTATATAGTGAAGTCCCTGCCGTATCCGAGCCTGTCTATTTCAGAGCGGAGTATCCTTACGCAGGCAGAGTGGAAAGTCGAAGCATGGACGTTCATTCCGTCCTCTCCGAGCATGGCAGCGAGTCTTTCTTTAAGCTCTGCGGCTGCTTTGTTCGTGAAAGTGATAGCGAGTATGTTCCACGGCCTGACAGGCTCACAGGCGATGATATCACGGAGCGTATCAAGGTCGTCGGTCTTTCCGGCGGCATAGTCACGGAGGAAAGCGATATCTTCCGGTGTGCCTGTGGACTTGTTGTCAGCGAAAGCATTGCCGAAGTTTATCATACCGGCGATGCGGTTGATTATAACGGTAGTTTTTCCGCTTCCTGCACCGGCGAGTATCAGGAGCGGGCCTTTCACAGTGAAAACAGCCTCTTTCTGCATATCGTTCATACGGCTGAAATATTTTCTGAGAGCCGCTTGTTTAGCCTCATTAAAAGAATTATTCTCCATACTTAATCTCCATACTGATCTAAAAATTGTACATGAAATCAAAAAGGGAAACGGACTTTTCCCTGAAAAGCAGTTCATCACTATCTGCTCTGTATCAATAACATTATACCACACTTGTCAAGACTTGAAAAGAGCAAAACGACATTGTTTTTATTTTTAACCTTATTTTCGGGGAATATCATCTGTTTTCCGGTGTTCTCTGCATCTTCCGGCGGATAATTACAGCAAACAAAAAAATCTTTTTAATGCTAATTGTAAAAAATAATCCTTGATTTTGTGTGAGGTATGTAGTATAATGTAAATTGTAAATATGATGTACTTTATAACAGATCATCTGACCGGAGGGGATAAACACCATGCTCAAAGCTATCTGTTCAAAAAAAGATCTGTACAATACTGGATATTACCGCTGTGTGAGCGACATCATAAACTGCCGGGAAGTCACACGGCTCAAAGATATTACACATCATATCTCGACAACAAGGTTCCAGCATTGTCTCAATGTCTCTTACTACAGCTATATAGTATGCCGCAAGCTGCGGCTCAATGCACGTTCTGCTGCAAGGGCAGGGCTTATGCACGACCTTTTCTACTATGACAGGAAGATCTACAACGCTGTCAGGGAAAAAGGTGATCCGAGACACAGCCGTATGCACTCTGAAGTCGCTCTCGAAAATGCCGGGAAACTCACCGAAGTCTCCGCTCTCGAACGTGATATGATACAGAAGCATATGTGGCCGGCAACTCTGAAGCTGCCTAAGTATAAGGAGACATATGTGATAACTATTATCGATAAATACTGTGCTGTGCTTGAATTCTGCATACCCAGAGTCAGCGTGATACTTCACGGTAAAAATGGAACTAAATAATTATCAAGGAGGACTGTTTCAGATGAAGATCGAAACACAGTGCCTGCATTCAGGCTATTCACCAAAAAATACAGAACCCAGAGTCGTACCGATAGTTCAGAGTACGACATATGTCTATGATTCAACAGATGACGTTGCTGCTGTATTCGACGATCCCACCAAGAGCCTTATCTATTCCAGATTTGAGAATCCCACAGTTATGGCTGTTGAAGAGAAGATCGCTGCTCTTGAAGGCGGTATAGCTGCTATGTGTACATCGAGCGGTCAGGCTGCTTCACTTTGCAGTATCCTCAATATATGCAAGGCAGGCGACAGCTTCATCGCATCTTCTGCTATATACGGCGGAACTATCAACCTCTTTGCAGTAACTTTCCAGAGACTCGGCATCGAGTGCATCTTCGTAAGTCCTGATGCAACAGAAGACGAGCTTCGTGCAGCTTTCAAACCCAACACAAAGGCTGTATTCGGTGAGACTCTCGCAAATCCGGCACTTACTGTACTTGATATAGAAAAGTTCGCAAAGATCGCTCATGAGAACAACGTTCCGCTCATCGTGGACAATACATTCCCGACACCCGTTCTTTGCAGACCTATCGAACACGGTGCAGATATCGTCGTTCACTCCACATCAAAGTATATGGACGGCCACGCTGTACAGGTAGGCGGCGTTATCGTCGATGCAGGAAAATTCAACTGGGCAAACGGCAAATTCCCGGAATTCACCGAGCCTGACGAGAGCTACCACGGAACTGTTTATACAGAAGCTTACGGAAATGCCGCATACATCGTAAAGGCAAGAATGCAGCTCATGAGAGACTTCGGCTGCTATCCGTCTGCACAGTCTGCATTCTATCTCAACCTCGGACTTGAGACTCTTGCTGTCCGTATGGAGAGATACTGCAAGAACGCCCAGACTGTAGCTGAATTCCTTGCTTCAAATGACAAGGTGGAGTCAGTAAGCTATCCCGGCCTCGAAGGAGACAAGTACCACGAACTCGCAAAGAAGTATCTCCCTCTCGGAACGAGCGGCGTTATCTCTTTCGTTATCAAGGGCGGAAGAAGCACAGCAGTCAAGTTCATGGATTCACTCAAACTCGCTTCAAATGAGGTACACGTTGCTGATATCAGAACCTGCGTGCTTCACCCGGCAAGTGCAACTCACCGCCAGCTCACAGACGAACAGCTCGAAGCAGCAGGCATCAACGGCGGCATGATTAGATTCTCTGTAGGTCTTGAAAACATAGACGATATCCTCGACGACCTCAAACAGGCATTCGCCGCTATCGGCTGATAATAAAACAGGTACTTACAGCGAAGTATGTACTTTTTGTGGGGGAAACCTTTCTGAGGAAAGGTTCTCCCCCACACCCCTTTCCAAAGACTTTTAACATGAAATTTCCCCTGACGGGACGCT
>CADBQF010000063.1 GCA_902796705.1 Ruminococcus flavefaciens | reverse complement strand
TTTTATTTTTTGCTGCTTGACATAACCTTTTTGTTATGCTATAATATTCAACAGGCTAACTGTTAAACGATTAATTGTTAGACATCAAACTATGAATGGAGGTGCTTCTATGGCTCAAAACAAAGAGCTTGCTGATCTGCTGGAAGATATCCACCTGCTCCGCAAGCTCTTTATACGGCGGATAAGCGATTCCTCGCCGCTCCACTTCGGTCAGATCGCTATCATGTCTACTATCGGTCAGAACGAAAACTGCACTCAGGCGGTCATCGCTGAACAGCTCGGCGTAACTCCGGCTTCTGTGGCTACTTCTACCAAGCGTCTGCAAAAAGCCGGTCTTATCACCAAAACGATCGACTCCGGCAATCTCCGCTGCAAAAGACTCGCTCTCACCGAAAAAGGCAGAGATGCGATAGAACATCATATCAATCAGTTTAAGGAATATGACGAGACTGTTTTCAGCGTGCTTACCGATGAGGAAAAGGATACTCTCCTCCTGCTCCTGCGTAAAGTTGCAGAAAAAATGCAGGAAGCCGAGGGTATCGTCTGCGATGAGGAAAGACATCTCGCTATGACCTGCTGTCTCCGCCATGCTCTCGAAAAACTCAACAACGAAACTGACAATGAAAGGAGTGATGCCGATGTATAAAAAGATATTCTCCAATGTCGGCAAATATAAGAAACAAGCTCTGCTCTCCCCTCTCGCTATCATAGGTGAGGTACTCATGGAAGTCCTTATCCCTGCTGTAATGGCTCATATCGTCGATGACGGCATACGCAAGGGCAGGATAGGCTATGTCACGGGTATGGGATTTTTAATGGTAGGAATGGCTCTCTGCTCGCTCTTCTTCGGTGCTGTCGCCGGAAGACTCAGTGCTGTTGCCGCTATGGGATTCGCCAAAAACCTCAGAAGTGCCTTGTTCCGCAAGGTGCAGAGCTTCTCATTCGCCAATGTAGATAAATTCTCTACGGCTTCCCTCACCACACGTCTGACCACGGACGTTACAAATATCCAGAATGCCTTCATGATGCTGATACGTGCGGCTTTCCGTTCGCCTATAATGCTCATAGGTGCGAGCATCGCTGCCGTGAAAATGAATCACAGGCTCTCGGTGGTGTTCCTGTTCGCTGTGCCTGTCCTCGGTGCGGCTGTTTTCCTTATACTGAAAAACGCTCACCCAAGATTTGAGAAAATGCTCGGTCAGTACGACTCGATGAACGCCGCTGTTCAGGAAAATCTCACCGGCATAAGAGTCGTAAAGGCTTCCGCCCGTGAAGACTACGAAAAGAAGCTCTTCTCGGAACGTGCCAACGGTGTACGCCTTGCTCAGTTCGCCGCTGAAAAGCTCGTCGTTCTCAGTATGCCTATAATGCAGCTCACTATGTACGGCAGTATACTCGCTATACTCTGGTTCGGCGGAAAAATGTGCGTTCACGGCGATATGCAGGTCGGTGAGCTTTCAAGCTTCATCATGTATGTAAGTCAGATACTCATGTCGCTCATGATGCTCTCGATGCTCTTCATCATGTTCGTTATTTCAAGAGCTTCCATTCAGCGTATTTATGAAGTCCTCACAGAAGAGCCGACTATCACCGATACGCCCGGCAGCGAAATCAGCCCCGAAGACGGCTCGATAAAATTCCGCAATGTGAGCTTCAGCTATTTCGATGATATGGGAAATCTCGCTCTCGACCACATCGACCTCGACATAAAGTCAGGCGAAACTATCGGTATCGTCGGAAGTACGGGTTCTTCAAAGACCTCGCTCGTTCAGCTCATTCCACGTCTTTATGACGCTACAGAGGGCGACGTCATCGTCGGAGGTCATAATGTTAAGGATTATTCTCTCCGCACGCTCAGGGATCAGGTGGCTATGGTGCTTCAGAAAAACGTCCTCTTCTCAGGAACTATCAAGGATAATCTCCGCTGGGGAGACAGTGAGGCTTCCGATGAGGAGATCATCAAAGCCTGTAAGTCCGCAGCCGCTCATGACTTCGTAACGAACTTTCCCGACGGATACGACACTGACCTCGGACAGGGCGGCGTGAATGTCTCCGGCGGTCAGAAGCAGAGGCTCTGTATCGCAAGGGCATTGCTCAAAAAGCCTAAGATAATCATTCTCGACGACTCCACAAGTGCTGTTGATACGGCTACCGACAGCAGCATCAGACGTGCTTTCCGTGAAGACCTCGGTGATATTACGACTATCATCATCGCCCAGAGGATCTCTTCCGTAAGGGACGCTGACAGGATAATCGTCATGGACAACGGTAAGATAACTGATATCGGAACTCACGAACAGCTCCTCGAAACAAGTGCTGTATACCGTGAAGTTTATGATTCACAGCAGAAAGGAGATGAGGACTGATGCCAAGACAGACAAGACCGGCTGCGAGACCGGATAACGTCTTCGCTGCATTAAAAAGGATATTCAGCTATATGTACGGCTTCAAAGCTCAGCTCATCATCTCGGTGATATGTATAGTATTCAGCTCGGCTGCCGGCATAGCAGGAAATTACCTCCTCAAGCCGATATTCGACAGCATTGGTAAAATGGCTGCCTCGGAACACCCGTCGTATGGAAAGTTCATCTCGATGATATGCGTAATGGCGTGCATTTACGGTGTCGGTGCTTTGGCTACTTTCGCTTACCAGAGACTCATGATAAAAGTCTCGACGACAACTCTCATGCGTATACGCACCGACCTCTTCAATAAAATGGAGATGCTCCCGATACGCTACTTCGACAAGCACACCCACGGCGAACTCATGAGCCTTTACACGAACGATACTGACGCTATCCGTGAAATGCTCGGAAACAGCGTCGCTCAGTTCATATCCTCCGCTATCTCGATAGTGGGCGTTCTCACGTTCATGATAATACTTAGCTGGCAGCTCACACTGCTCGTTATACTCATGCTGTTCATCATCGTGAGAGTCATCGGCTTCATCGGTTCAAGGAGCGGAAAGGGCTTCATCGCACAGCAGAAAGCTCTCGGTGCTGTAAACGGCTATATCGAGGAAATGATAGACGGTCAGAAGGTAGTCAAGGTCTTCTGCCACGAGGACGCTGCAAACGAGGAATTCGATGTCCTCAACGAACAGCTCTGCGAAGCCGCTACTAAGGCAAATACTTTCGCTAATATCCTCATGCCCGTAATGAACAATCTCTCATACCTGCACTACGCTGCGACGGCTATCGTCGGCGGTATCATGACGGTAAAGGGCTGGGGAGGACTCACTGTCGGCTCACTCGTTTCGTTCCTCGTCTTCACAAGGAATTTCTCACAGCCGATAACTCAGGTGTCACAGCAGTTCAACTCCGTTCTCACTGCCCTCGCCGGTGCTGAAAGGATATTCAAGGTCATCGACGAAGAACCGGAGTCCGACGACGGATACGTTACTCTCGTCAATGCCGAGATTGCTCCCGACGGCTCTGTTACCGAAACTGACAAGCGTACAGGTCACTGGGCATGGAAACACCCCCACAAGGCTGACGGCACTGTCACTTACACCGAAGTCAAGGGCAATGTCGAATTCGATGATGTCTACTTCGGATATGAACCGGAAAAGACCGTCCTCAACGGTATAAGCCTCTACGCAAAAGCCGGTCAGAAAATAGCTTTCGTCGGCTCGACAGGTGCGGGCAAGACTACTATCACCAACCTCATAAACCGATTCTACGACGTTCCCGACGGAAAGATACGCTACGACGGCATAAATATCAATAAGATAAAGAAAGACGACCTCCGCCGCTCACAGTCGATCGTTCTACAGGATACTCATCTCTTTACCGGTACTGTCATGGATAATATCCGCTACGGAAAACTCGATGCGACCGATGAGGAGATATACGCTGCCGCTAAGCTCGCAAATGCCGATACTTTCATCAGACACCTCGAAAACGGCTATGATACGATGCTCACTGCCGACGGCTCGAATCTCTCACAGGGACAGAGACAGCTCCTCGCAATCGCAAGAGCCGCCGTTGCAGATCCGCCTGTGCTTATCCTCGATGAAGCTACAAGCTCTATCGATACACGTACAGAAGCTCTCATCGAAAAGGGCATGGATCAGCTCATGGAGGGCAGAACGGTATTCGTTATCGCTCACAGGCTCTCGACTGTCCGCAATTCACACGCTATCATGGTGCTTGAACACGGAAAGATAATCGAACGTGGAAACCACCGGCAGCTCATCGACCAGCACGGAAAATATTACCAGCTCTACACGGGTATGTTCGAGCTTTCGTGATATTTGCGGAATATCGCCGCTATTTGTACATTATTATCTTTTTTATCAGTTAAAATTTGTTTAATTGATGTATTGAAAAACAACGGATAATTGTGTATCATATTATTAGGATTTATCAACTGCACATCGCCTCATGCAGGCGGTGTGCCTATCAACTGTCCGTCCGGGCAGTACAAAAGAAAGAGGAAAGCCATAATGATGAAATTCAGATTAGTTGCTCTCGCCGCTGCTTCTGCTATGATCTGCGGATCGTTCGCTTCATGCAGTGATAAGGATAAGGATAAGGATAATAAAACTTCAAAGACTGCTCCCGTTACTCAGGCTCAGGATACGACTCAGTCACTCGCTGTAGAAGATGAAACAGATGCAGCCGCTACAGAGGCCGCTACCGCTGCTCCTGCCGTACAGTTCGAGGACACTGTATCCGCTGAGTCAGGCGATGCTATCCTCGCTATCGTTGACGGTCAGTGGTTCGTTCAGTACTGGGGAAAAAATACCGACCTCCTCACCTATGACGCAGGTGTCGCTCATATCACAGGCGACGGAGATTACACTGTAAGCGTCAATGCTGATACAAATGGTTTCCGCTATGATGTCACTCAGTCTCCGGATAACGAGTATATCCCGTCAGGCCTTGAATTCCTCGCTGTAAAGGTCATCGACGGTACAAAACTCTGGCCAAATATGGCTATAGAGGTAAAGAGCGTCAGAGTTGACGGAAATGAAGTTCCGCTCAATTATAAGAACTTCACCTCCTCCGATGACGGCGAGGAGATGCGTGCAAATATCTACAACCACTTCGTAAGCGAGATCCCCTCCGATGCTCACGACGCCAACGGCCCTGTCAGCGATCCCGAAACTTACAGCTATATGATAATCGATCCTTCATATTTCGATAGCTGGCAGAAAGTAGAAGTTGACTTCTCCGTAACAGGCTGCGAGTGATAAAACTGCCCGATATTTAATATCAGTGCTTGTATAGAAGTATATGCCTATTAGTGGGGGAAACCTTTCTGAGGAAAGGTTCTCCCCCACACCCCCTTCCAAAGACTTTTAACATGAAATTTCCCCTGACGGGACGCC
>CADBQF010000062.1 GCA_902796705.1 Ruminococcus flavefaciens | reverse complement strand
TTCGCCTGAAAGTTTTGAAAGATAAGCCGGAGCTATATCGAATGCAGTCTTGCAGCCTGTAGCTCCCTCAGCTTTAAGGCGTGCTAAAGCTCTTGCATAGCAAACGAGAACGCTTGCTGTGAATTCAGGATTTGATTCGAGCTTGAGAGAGTACTCTATCATCTGGTGAGTCTTCTCGCCGTCACCTGTCATGCCGCTTCTCATAACGAAACCGCCGTGAGGCATCTTGTTGTGAACAGCATTGAATTCTTCTTCTGTGATGAAGTTTACAGTTGTATCGTACTCATCGAAGTAGTTCTTCATGTTCTTGATAGTCTCTTCGATCTTAGCCTTGTCAGCACCCTCCTCAGCAACGACATAGCACTCACGGAGGTGCTTCTGACGAGTTGTGAGTTCCGGCTGGCTTCCTGAACGTACAGCTTCCATAGCTGACTCTATCGGAACAGTATACTGTATACCTCTCTTAACGCCCTCTACACGTCTGATAGCGTCAGAATGTCCCTGGCTCACGCCCTTGCCCCAGAAAGTGTATGTCTTTCCGTTGGGGAGGATAGACTCAGCATAAAGACGGTTGAGTGAGAACAGGCCGGGATCCCAGCCGAGAGAGATGAGTGCAAGGTGACCGGACTCCTTGGCAGCCTTGTCAACGTTTGCGAAATGTTCAGGTATCCTCTTGTGTGTATCGAAGCTGTCGATAACGTTGAAGAGTTTAGCGAGTGCAGGAGTCTGCTCAGGGAGATCAGTAGCACTGCCTCCGCAGATTATCATAACGTCGATATCGTTCTGCATTTTTTCAGCATCAGCGATATTGTATACCTTTGTACCTTCTGTGAGGGGAGTTACAGATGCAGGATCACGTCTTGTGAATACAGCGGCGAGTTCCATGTCGTCGTTCTGTCTTACAGCGAGTTCAACGCCTTTTCCGAGATTTCCGTATCCTGCGATACCGATTCTTACTTTGCTCATTGTTATCATTCCTCCGAATTTTTGACAATGTGATATATTACATTGCCAGAATAATATATTTTGACGCCCTGCACTTCATTGTGCATAGCGGCGGCAGCAAAAAAAATTGTGTCTGTTTTAATCTTAGTCAATACATAGGTCATATGAATATTATACCACATCATTTTCCTGATGTAAAGGAGATTGAGAAAAAAATAATAAATAAAACCGCCGCTGAGTGACAGTGTTCGCCGAAATTTAATTTCCGTGTTATTTTTCAAAAAGCTATTGACAAAACCCTACCGGAGTGATATAATATAAAAAAATCCAAACCGATGAAGCGGAGATAAAGATGATGATGCTTCCCCAGAGAGCCTGCGGTGCTGCGATGCAGGTGAAAAACAAGTCATCAAATGGACCGCCGAGGGCGTAGTCAAATGAACGGGATCTGAAACTGATGTGCCGGTATATGCAGTGCATTCTGCCGGAGGGCGGATCTCCGACAGAGTATTCTGCGACGTGTGATGTGCGTTAAACATCGGGAGTATGTTAGTACTCTGCTAAGTGCATGGAGTTTTCCATGAATCAAGGTGGTACCACGGATAGTATTATTCGTCCTTGACAGATCAGATCATCTGTCGGGGACTTTTTTATTTCCCTGACAGAAATTTCACGGAGGTGTTCTCTATGAGAATAATGCCAGACTGCGACATCGTAAAGGATCTCTCGGCAGACGGAAGATATGATATCATTCCTGTTAGCTGTGAGATAATGTCAGACATATGTACACCTATTGAGGCTTTCAGGATCCTCAAAAATGTTTCGAGACACTGCTACATACTCGAATCTGTGACGGAAAAAGAAAAATGGGGACGCTATACTTTCCTCGGATACGATCCGAAACTGCTCATCACCTGTGCAGGGAACGATATGACGATAGGCGATATCTCTATCAGGACAGAAGATCCGTGTATCCAGATAAGAGAGATACTCTCAAAGCACAGAAGTCCTGTTTTCGACTATCTGCCGCCGTTTACGGGGGGACTTGTGGGATATTTCTCATACGACTTTCTCAGCTATTCCGAGAAGAAGCTTAAAAACGATACTCCCGACACCGAGAACTTCAAGGACGTTGACCTGATGCTCTTTGACAAGGTAATAGCCTTCGACAACTTCCGCCAGAAGATAGTCCTCATTGCAAATATGAAAGTATCAGAGGGCGAAGCAGGCTACAACAAAGCTGTTATGGAGCTTTCGCAAATGGCACAGCTCCTCCGCAGCGGCAAAAAGTCCGACGATATCTCAGGCAGGCTCACGACAGAAGTGACCGCTCTCTTCAATAAAGAGGAATACTGCGGCATGGTAGAGCGTGCCAAAAAGCATATCTATGAGGGCGATATCTTCCAGATAGTCCTCTCGAACCGCCTCAGTGCCGGATTTGAGGGAAGCCTTTTCAACAGCTACCGCCTTCTCAGGACGATAAATCCTTCTCCGTATATGTTCTGCTTCTCCGGAACTGATGTGGAGATAGCAGGTGCTTCACCTGAAACGCTCGTCAAGCTCGAAAAAGGCGTGCTTCATACATTCCCGCTCGCCGGTTCACGTCCGAGAGGAAAGACTCCGGAAGAAGACAAGGCTCTCGAAGAAGAACTCCTTGCCGACGAGAAGGAACTTGCAGAGCATAATATGCTCGTCGATCTCGGAAGAAATGACCTCGGCAAGATAAGCCGCTTCGGAAGCGTCAAGGTAGAAAAGCTTCACAGCATAGAACGCTATTCGCATATAATGCACATAGGTTCTACCGTAAGGGGAGATATCGCAGAAGGCTACGATGCACTTGACGCTGTCAGAGCTGTACTGCCTGCCGGTACGCTTTCAGGAGCTCCCAAGATACGTGCCTGCCAGCTCATCTCGGAGCTTGAACAGAACAAGAGGGGCATCTACGGCGGAGCTGTCGGATATATCGACTTCACCGGAAATCTCGATACCTGCATAGCCATAAGGCTCATGTACAAAAAGAACGGCAAGGTCTTCGTAAGGAGCGGTGCCGGTATAGTTGCCGACTCTGTTCCGGAGAAGGAATATCAGGAGTGCATCAATAAGGCAGCCGCCGTTATGACTGCTCTCAAAAACGCAGAGGAGGCTGACTTATGATACTTCTTATAGATAATTACGACAGCTTTTCGTATAATCTCTTCCAGCTCGTCGGAGAGATATGCCCGGATATAAAAGTTATCCGGAACGACGAGATGACAGTTCAGGAGATAGAGCAGCTCGCTCCTGACAGGATAATAATCTCGCCCGGCCCCGGCAGACCAGAGGACGCCGGCATCATAATTGAAGCTGCAAAAACAGTCTGCCAAAAAATACCGACTCTCGGAGTGTGTCTCGGTCATCAGGCTATATGTGCGGCATACGGTGCAAAGGTAACGTATGCAAGACAGCTCATGCACGGAAAGCAGTCGGTCATAACTTTCACAGGCGATTCTCCGCTTTTCAGAGGGATAGACGAAAAAGCTCCGGTCGCAAGATATCATTCTCTTGCTGCCGATCCGGATACTCTTCCGGATTGTCTGGAGATAAACGCTCTCTCTGATGACGGCGAGGTAATGGCAGTACGCCACAAAGAATTCCCGATATACGGGGTACAGTTCCACCCGGAATCTATCATGACTCCTGACGGAAAGACAATGTTAGCAAACTTCATTGGTATGGCATAATAATGATCTTTTTATTCGGAGGAAATGATAATGATTAAAGAAGCAATAGTCAAGATAGTTGACAAACAGGACCTTACATACGATGAAGCATATCAGGTAGTGACAGAGATAATGAACGGTCAGACGACCGCTACACAGAATGCAGCTTTCCTTGCTGCCCTCTCAACAAAAAGCACAAAGGCTGAAACGATAGAGGAGATCACAGGCTGTGCCGCTGCGATGCGTGATGCTGCAACAAAATTCGAGAACGACCTCGATCTGCTCGAAATAGTAGGTACAGGCGGTGACAATGCTCACAGCTTCAATATCTCGACAACTTCGGCTTTTGTCATCGCATCAGCCGGCATAAATGTAGCAAAGCATGGAAACAGAGCGGCTTCATCGCTCAGCGGAACGGCTGACTGCCTTGAAGCTCTCGGTGCAAATATCTCGCTTGAACCGGAAAAATGCCGTGAACTCCTCGACAAGGTCGGATTCTGCTTCTTCTTTGCACAGAAGTATCATACTTCCATGAAATATGTCGGCCCTATCAGAAAGGAACTCGGCATAAGGACTGTATTCAATATCCTCGGCCCGCTCACGAATCCTTCAGCACCTAAGCATCATCTGCTCGGCGTGTATGACCGCTCTCTCGTTGAACCAGTGGCAGAAGTTCTCATGAAGCTCGGTTCACGTTCGGGAATGGTCGTTTACGGAAACGACAAGCTCGACGAGATATCGCTCAGTTCTTCCACATCTGTATGCGAGTACAAGGACGGCTGGATGAAGAACTACGAGATAACTCCGGAACAGTTCGGCTTTGAACGCTGCACGAAAGATGACCTCCTCGGAAGCACGCCGGAGGAGAATGCAGCTATCACAAGAGGTATCCTCTCCGGAGAGATAAAGGGCCACAAGAGGAACACCGTGCTTCTCAATTCCGGTGCTGCTATATATATCGGAGGAAAGGCAGCATCTATGGAAGAGGGCATAAAACTTGCAGGAGAGCTTATCGATTCCGGAAAAGCTCTTGAAACACTTGAAAGATTCGTAAGTCTTTCAAATGAGTGAGGGAAATATGAACATACTTGATGAACTTGCCGCACTTGCCGCTGAGCGTGTGAGTGAGGCGAAGAAAGATATATCCGCCGGCGAGATGAGAGAAATGGCACTCTTTCTGCCGGAGGGCGGCTTTGAATTTGAGAAGGCACTGTCAAAGCCGGATATATCTTTTATATGCGAATGCAAAAAAGCGTCCCCGTCAAAGGGGATAATAGCAGAGGATTTTCCGTACCTTGAAATAGCAAAGGAATATGAGCAGGCAGGTGCGGACTGTATATCTGTACTCACAGAACCGTATAAATTCCTCGGCAGCGACAGATACCTTTCGGAGATAGCAGCACAGGTGAGCATACCGTGCATCAGAAAGGATTTCACTGTCGATGAGTATATGATATATGAGGCGAAAGTCCTCGGAGCCAAGGCAGTCCTGCTCATTTGCTCGATACTTTCACCGCAGCAGATAAAGGAGTATATCGGCATAGCCGACAGGCTCGGCATCTCAGCTCTCGTAGAGGCACACGACAGCAGCGAGATAAAGACGGCTCTTTCATGCGGTGCGAGGATAATAGGTGTCAATAACCGTGATCTGAAAAATTTCACGGTGGATACGTCGAACAGCAGACGTATGCGTGAGCTTGTTCCGGACGATATCATTTTCGTCTCGGAGAGCGGAGTTAAAAATGCGGAGGATATAGCACTCCTCCGTGAAGCAGGAGTCGATGCCGTACTCATAGGCGAGGCTCTCATGCGTGCAGAAGACAAGGTGAAAAAACTGACAGAACTCAGGGGGTAATCTTATGACAAAGATCAAAATTTGCGGTATGAAAAGCAAGCAGGACATCGAATTCGCAAACGACCTTATGCCGGAATTTGTCGGATTCGTTTTTGCAAAGGACAGCAAGCGTTACGTGACTCCTCAGCAGGCAGCCGAATTCAGGTGGCTGCTCGATTACAGGATAGCTGCTGTGGGAGTTTTCGTTGACGAAGAACCGGAAAAGGTAGCAGAATTTGCAAACGATGAAGTCATCGACCTTATCCAGCTCCACGGAAGCGAGAACAACCAGTACATCGCAAAACTGCGTTCTATGACCGATGTGCCGATAATACAGGCATTCATGGCAGACAGACCTTACGACATCGAGACAGCTAACCTCTCAGATGCCGATTTCATACTTCTCGATTCGGGAAGAGGTTCGGGAAATACATTCGACCATTCGCTGCTTAAAGGCGTTTCACGTCCGTATTTCCTTGCCGGAGGCCTTACTCCGGAAAATGTGCGTGCAGCAGCAGAGGAATTCATGCCCTATGCAGTTGACGCAAGTTCATCACTTGAAACAGAAGGCGTTAAGGATGCAGAGAAGATCAGAGCATTCATCAACGCTGTAAGAGATCGAAAGGATTGATAGTTAAATGGCTGATCCGAAAGGAAGATTCGGTATTCACGGGGGACAGTATATCCCGGAAACACTTATGAATGCCGTCATCGAACTTGAACAGGCTTACGATAAGTACAAGAACGACGATAAATTCAATGCAGAGCTTACAGAGCTTCTGAACAGCTACGCCGGCAGACCGTCGCTTCTCTACTATGCAGAGAAAATGACTCGTGACCTCGGCGGTGCAAAGATATATCTCAAGCGTGAAGACCTCAATCATACAGGTTCACATAAGATAAACAACGTACTCGGACAGGCACTCCTTGCCAAGAAAATGGGCAAGAAGCGTCTTATCGCAGAAACAGGAGCAGGTCAGCACGGAGTTGCGACAGCTACTGCCGCCGCTCTTCTTGATATGGAATGCGTGGTATTCATGGGCGAGGAGGATACAAAGCGTCAGGCACTCAACGTCTACCGCATGAAGCTCCTCGGTGCTGATGTAGTTCCGGTAAAGACGGGAACTGCAACGCTCAAAGATGCTGTTTCAGAAGCTATGAGAGAGTGGACATCACGTATCGATGATACTCACTATTGTCTCGGCTCGGTAATGGGGCCGCATCCTTTCCCGACGATAGTAAGGGATTTTCAGGCAGTTATTTCAAGAGAATCAAAGGCACAGATACTTGAAAAAGAGGGAAGACTTCCCGATGCCGTCATTGCCTGCGTAGGCGGCGGCTCTAATGCTATAGGAAGTTTCTACCACTACATACCGGATACTTCCGTAAAGCTCATCGGCTGTGAAGCTGCCGGCAGAGGCATCGATACATTCGAGACAGCCGCTACTGTCAACACAGGCAGGATAGGCATTTTCCACGGAATGAAGTCTTATTTCTGTCAGGACAAATACGGTCAGATCGCTCCTGTATATTCTATCTCGGCAGGACTTGACTACCCCGGTGTAGGCCCTGAACACGCATATCTCCACGATATAAAGCGTGCAGAATACGTTCCCGTTACAGATGATGAAGCTGTTGAAGCATTTGAATATCTCTCACGCACAGAGGGAATAATCCCGGCTATCGAATCAGCTCACGCTGTAGCTTATGCAAGAAAGCTCGCTCCGGAAATGGACAAGGACAAGATAATCATCGTCACGATCTCCGGAAGAGGCGACAAGGACTGTGCTGCTATAGCACGCTACAGAGGGGAGGATATCCATGAGTAATATCAGACAGGCTTTTGAGAACGGAAAGGCTTTCATACCGTTCATAACCTGCGGAGATCTCGACCTTGAAACTACCGCAAAGATAGTACGTGCAGCCGCTGAGAACGGTGCTTCTCTCATAGAACTCGGAATACCTTTCTCCGATCCTACAGCAGAAGGCCCGGTCATTCAGGGAGCTAACATAAGAGCTTTATCCGCCGGAACTACCACAGACAAGGTATTTGACCTCGTGGCTGAACTTCGCCGTGATGTGAAGATACCGCTCGTTTTCATGACATATGCAAACGTAGTATTCTCATACGATGCAGAACGCTTCATGGCAAGATGCTGCGAAACAGGCGTAGGAGGAATAATTCTTCCCGATCTTCCGTATGAGGAAAAGGGAGAATTCCTTTCTGTTGCTAAGCAGTACGGAGTTGATATAATCTCCCTCATCGCTCCCACTTCTGCTGACAGAACAGCTATGATAGCAAAAGAAGCTGACGGCTTCATATATATCGTATCGAGTCTTGGTGTTACAGGCGTGAGGAACAGTATTTCAACAGATATTTCGGGCATTGTTAAAATAATCAGAGAGAATACTGATGTGCCGTGTGCTGTTGGATTCGGTATATCGACACCGGAGCAGGCAGCAGCAATGGCTTCTGTTTCGGACGGAGCGATAGTAGGTTCAGCGATAATCAGGATAATGGAAAAGTACGGCAGAGATGCCGCACCGTATGTCGGAGAATATGTCCGTTCAATGGCAGAAGCAGTAAAGAAAAAATAAAAACGGCGAAACACTTAACAAAGCAAAGCCGGCGAAGCTTTGTATCCGTCCTTACATAGTCTAATATAAAAACAGCCCCAGAGCATTTCAACAGAAGTGCTTCGGGGCATCGTTTTTATTCTTTTGCAGGCTGAGCGGCGTTGAGCATTTAAGAAGCAGCTCTGCTCATAGATCATAAATAGAAAAGCCATAGCTCTTCTGATTTGACGGCATCAGGCGTGAACTATGGCTGCTTAATGTATTTGATTTGACACTTTGTTTAATTATCCAACGCTATCATAAACCACGACTCCGTCAAGAATTGTTAAAAGAGTGTTATCGGTATTAGCATCATTTAATACATTGATCGATACATGAGAACCGGGGGAAATTTCTGCAATAGATTCTTGAAAAACACTGCAAGTTGAAGCAATTGAGTTTTTCATATTATCCCATTCTTCTCGATTTCCGTTTGCTGCTAATACAGCTCCAACAGAGATTCCGTCCTGCCATACCATTATATTATAAAGATTTGCTTCTGGATCATAGCTGATTTTGTAATTCTGTATGTTTTCAGCTAACGCCAATTCAAGATATGTTTTGATTATTTCTGATTTATCTTCTGGAAGCGTTATTTCTTCGGTAGTTAGCTCCTGTGTTGTTTCGATTTCTTCTATCGATTCTGTTTGGGATTCTGTTTCGGATTCATTGCTTAGATCCTCAACTTTTCCGGTTTTTAAGTCAACCATGTAGTCTTTAAGAACTGTTCCGCTAAAAAGTAAATCGGCATCAAGTTCTTCATCTTCAACATATTCAAGAACTGAAATGTATACAACATCGGGTGAGCTTTTAAAACTATTGATTCTTATTGTCTGACTATCCGGTTTTACAATAATTGCATGAGTCTCGTCAAGATTCATATGTTTATTGTAATACGATACTGCGTATTCTGTAAAATCTATGTCAGAATCATTAAGTATGGCGTATTTCCATTTACCGGTTTTATCGTTTTTGACATTGCCTTTGAATTCAAGGTCTAAGTCGTCAATATTTTTTCCGATCTGAGGTTCGGTCTGCAATTCTGTTGTGGCTTCAGACTGTGTTGATTTTTCCTTTTTACTATCTGTTTTTGTTTCTAAAGGTTGACTGACAGGTGAAGAATCCTGACTTCCTGAATCATTATCGTCAACTGCGTTTGAAATAGCATTTGCCGAAAATCCTAACAGAATGGAAAGGAACACCATTAAGAAGGTGTATGAACTGTGTTTTGTTTGTGGCGGCGATTTGAATTTGATTCCAATAGGCGAAATAAACAGCAATCCAATAATAAAGAAAATAGCGGCTATTATATGTCCTTTTGCAAATTGGCTAATTACAAGAATCGCAAAAATTACAGTTCCGATATATCTAAGTGTAAGCTTTTTCTTGGTTGGTTGACCGTATCGGTAATCCTGCTGATTGGGTGTTTCTTCATTTGAAGTATTATTATCGCCCCATCTTATGGGTTCATTGTTCGGCATAAGTATTTCACTCCTTTATCGTTTGGTATGTCTTGATATTGATAATGTGATATCATCATTATCATGTTGTTGCTGGAGAAATACGTGAAACAAAAAGAATAGATATGCAAATATATTACAACTCAGAGCAGAACTCAACTTTTTCGCCGTTGAGTATCATATTAGTTGTACGGACAGCACACATCTTGCCGCACATCGAGCAGGTATGTCTTTCAGCGATAGGAGTGCTTTCGTAGTAAGCTCTTGCCTTTTCGGGATCGACAGCTACATCGAACATAGCTTCCCAGTCGAGCTTGTGGCGAGCCTCAGCCATTTTGTTGTCTGCATCGGTAGCGTGGGGAACGCCCTTTGCGATATCAGCGGCATGGGCAGCGATCTTGCTTGCGATTATGCCTTCCTTAACATCGCTTGCATCGGGAAGACGAAGATGCTCGGCAGGAGTTACGTAGCAGAGGAAATCAGCACCGCTTGCAGCAGCTATAGCACCGCCGATCGCAGAAGTGATATGATCGTATCCGGGGAATATATCAGATACGAGAGGTCCGAGTACATAGAACGGAGCGTTGTGGCAGATCCTCTTCTGGAGCTTCATGTTTGCTTCGATCTCGTTCATAGCCATGTGACCGGGGCCTTCTACCATTACCTGAACGTCCTTAGCCCATGCTCTTTCAGTCAATGCACCGAGTTCGATAAGCTCTGAGATCTGACCGGCATCTGTTGCGTCATCGATGCAGCCCGGACGGAGTGCATCGCCAAGGCTTATAGTACAGTCAAATTCACGGAGGATATCGAGAACTTCATCATAATGCTCATAGAAAGGATTCTCATTTCCTGTCATCACCATCCATGCGAAGAGGAGCGAGCCGCCTCTTGATACGATGTTCATTTTTCTCTTGTCACGCATGAAAGCTTCAACGGCTCTGCGGTTGATGCCGGCATGGATAGTCATGAAGTCAACGCCCTCTTCAGCGTGAGCTCTTACGACTTTGAGAAAATCCTCGGCAGTTATCTCAAGGAGATCCTTTTCGAGGTAGCCGATAGCATCGTACATCGGTACAGTGCCTATCATGGCAGGTGATTTTTCGATAAGAGCCTTGCGGAAAGTATTTGTCTTTCCGTAGTTGCTGAGATCCATGATAGCCTCAGCACCGAACTTTATAGCCATATCGACCTTTTCCATTTCGAGGTCATAGTCCTTCTTGTCGCCGGAGATGCCGAGGTTGACGTTTATCTTTGTACGCATCTTAGTGCCGATGCCCTCCGGAGAGATCGACTTGTGGTTGATATTGCAGGGTATGCAGACTTCGCCCTTTGCAACGAGCTGGCGGAGCTGTTCAGGCTCGATATATTCCTTGCCTGCAACTATCTCCATTTCGGGTGTGATAATGCCTTTCTTGGCGGCTTCCATCTGTGTGCTGTAGTTTCTCATATAAAATTCCTTTCGTTTCTCATTCAGCAAATCTGCTCTTTAAATCAAATGAATGGTGAACAGGGCCGCTGCCTTTTCCGAGGTCAAGGCCGGCGGAGAGTGCCGATGAAACATATTCTTTAGAAGTCTGTATGGAGTATCTCATAGAATGCTCCTTTGCAAGGTTTGCAGCTATCGCACTGGAGAGCGTGCAGCCCGTGCCGTGGGTATTTGTCGTATCTATCCTCTTGCCTCTGAACCATATTCCCTCACCGTTCACAGTGAAGAGGAAATCGTTGGCAGAATTCGTATTGTGTCCGCCCTTGCAGAGAACAGAGCAGCCGAAACGCTTGCCTATGGATTTGGCGGCAGTTATCATCTCTTCCTCGCTGTTGATCGTCAGACCGGAGATGAGTTCGGCTTCGGGGATATTTGGGGTAACGAGTTCTGCGATCGGCAGGAGGAGCTTCTTCATAGCCTCATAGCCGTTCGTTGTGCTGAGTCTTGAACCGCTCGTTGATACGGCAACGGGATCGACGATTATGTGTTCCGCACCGTAGTGTTTGAGCCTTTCTGCGATCACTTCTACGAGAGCAGCAGAAGGCACCATGCCGATCTTCACGGCATCGGGGCGGATATCTTCAAATACTGCATCGATCTGCTGACGAAGGAAGTCAGGCGAGACTTCCGTAACACCGGTAACGCCCTGGGTATTCTGTGCAGTAAGGGCAGTTATCGCACTCATTGCATATACACCGCACATAGTCATTGTTTTGATATCTGCCTGGATACCTGCTCCTCCTGAGCAGTCGCTTCCTGCGATCGTAAGTGCTGTTTTCATTGGAATGAAGTCCTTTCTCTTAAAAGATGAAGATTTATATTAAATGAAATATAACAAAGATCATTGCTGTGACAAAAGAGCTGAAAGCTCCTGAGCAGCGGCTCTTACGTCATCAGCGGCAAATACTGCGGATACAACGGCGATGCCTGCCTGACCGCAGTTCTTTATCTCATTGTAGTTAGAAGCTGAAATACCGCCTATCGCCGTGACCGGTATCCTGACGCTGCTGCATATCTCACGGAGCATCTCCGGAGTTATCCTTATGGCGTTTTTCTTGGTAGGCGAGGGGAATACCGCACCTACACCGAGGTAGTCAGCTCCTTCCTTTTCTGCACGGACAGCCTGTTCGACCGTCTTTGCGGTAGAGCCGATGATGAAATTGCTTCCTGCGATACGTCTTATCTCGCTGACAGGAGCATCTTCCTGACCGACATGAACGCCGTCCGCACCGGCTTTGAGAGCCGCATGGAAATCGTCGTCAACGATGAGCGGGACACCGTATTTCCGGCATACCGGAACGAGCATGGCAGCTTCCTGGACTATCTCTGATTCGTCGAGCGACTTGTCACGAAGCTGGATACAGGTAACTCCGCCGAGTATGGCTTGTTCGACCTGCTGTGCGAGGTCACGTCCTCTGAGACATTCCCTGTCGGTGATTGCGTAAAGTCTGAGAGCATCACGGTTTATCATGGTAAAACACCTCCGGATAAAATAATATACAAAGCTGAGGATAGCTGAGCCGCCGGTTCAGAAGAAGAACCTGCTCATCATGCAGCCGCCGGCAGCACCGGCATCTGCTGTGTCTTTCAGGCGTTCAGGCGTTATGCCGCCGATCGCAAAGACCGGGATATCGACTGCACCGCAGACTTCCCTGAGAAAATCAATTCCTCTCGGCGGAACTCCTTTTTTGCAGTCGGTAGCGAATATATGACCTGCTGTGATATATGAAGCACCGAGCTTCCGGGCTTCTACGGCTTCTTCTTTGCTGTGGCATGAAGCACCAAGCACGCTGAAGTGTTTCTTCTTCTCCTCCGGAAGAACTCTGAGCAGAGACATCGGGAGATGAAGAGCAGTGCAGCCGAGTTTTATCGCAGCATCGGCAAAAGTATGGAGTATACACGGGACATCATATCTCCGGCATATCTCCATAGCTTTTTCAGCGAGGGAGATGTACTCCTCTTCACTGAGGTCTTTTTCACGGAGAATGACGGAATACGGCCTTGTCATGACGGCTTTTTCAAGCGTTTCGAGGAAATCTCCCGTGCAGAGCTTCCTGTTCGTCACACATATTATATCATACATACAGGTAATCGTTGAGGACAGGCTGGAGGCCTTCACCGGACATATCGTCGTACATCTGACGGAAGCTGCGGCTGTCGTTTATCTCGAACTGCTCGTCGCCCTCTTCGGCGGAAGTTTCCTTGCCGGTGTATTTGCTTTCGTGGTCGCCTATGCCTGTGGAAACTCCGGCGGAGATCTTTGTGGCGGCTATTTTGACTATTCCGTTGCGGAAAGACTCGCTCTCACGGGAAGAAACGGTTATGCCGCAGAACGGAAGGAATATCCTGTACGCACAAAGCACCTGACAGAGCTGTTTTTCATGTACATCGAGCGGATCGATAGTATCATTGTTTATGATAGGGCGGAGTCTCGGACATGAGAGCGAGATCTCTGCCTGCGGATATTTCCTTTGCAGATAGTAGACGTGCAATGCACTTGCCAGGGCATCTTTCCTGAAATCTGAAAGTCCGAGCAGAGCGGAACAGGCGATGCCTCTCATGCCGCCCATCAAAGCTCTCTCCTGAGCCTCGAAGCGGTACGGGAACACACGCTTGTGTCCCATAAGGTGGAGCTGTTCGTATCTGTCGCTGTCGTAAGTCTCCTGGAAGACGGTCACATAATCTACGCCGCATTCGTGGAGATAACGGTATTCATCGGTATTGAGAGGATATATCTCTACGCCGACCATTCTGAAATACTTCCTTGCGAGCTTGCAGGCTTCACCGATATATTCGACGCTGCTCTTTGAGCGGCTCTCACCGGTGAGAATGAGTATCTCCTCCATGCCGCTGTCAGCGATGACTTTCATCTCATGCTCTATCTGTTCATGGCTGAGCTTCATGCGGCGGATATCGTTATAGCAGTTGAATCCGCAGTATACGCAGTAATTCTCACAATAATTGGCTATATACAGCGGAGTGAAGAGATAGACCGTATTGCCGAAGTGCTTCTGTGTCTCAAGTCTTGCACGCTCTGCCATTTTTTCAAGGAACGGAGCGGCAGCAGGCGAGAGCAGAGCCTTGAAGTCCTCGACTGTACAGTGTTCGTGCGAAAGTGCCTTATGTACGTCAGCCGGGGTATATTTATCATAGTCGAAGCTCTTCATCTGCGAGAGGACTTTCTCCATGATATCCGAATCGATGCGTTCCATGTCCGGCATATATTCCATATGATCGGAACGTGAGGACGGATCAGACTCAAGCCTGTGCTTCTTTTCGAGAGCTTCTCCGGAGAGCTTTCCGGAGTCAACAAAATAATTATTATCCATTAAAAACTTTCCTTCTTTGATATATAATTTGTTATTTAAAAGTCAAAATCATATTTATAACAATAACATTTATAATAAAATTTATAAACGCTTCTCATCTTGTATTTATGTAATAGTCTGCCGCACTTATTACAATAAGAAGTAAGTTTATCTAATTCATCACGAGTTTTAAATGCCATTCTATTGGAAAGCTCATATTTTGCAACTTTGAATTCTGAAAAGGATAACAAACTAAAGGCTTCATTGTCATCTTCATCGTAATAGTCTTCTTGTGTAGCACTTATTACTCTTTCCCAACATTTTTTCGTCAATAATTCTTTTCTGTTATTGTTTTTAAATTCAAAAAGAAGAATAACATCACCACTGTCCAAATCACAGTTTTGCCAAATACGCCATGCCCATTTCCATTTATATATGGTATAATTTTTATAATACCAATATACTGATATATTATCGCTTATACTACTCAGGTCAAATATCCAAATAACTACATAGCCACAACGATTATAAAACTCATTTCTGCGTTCAAATTCTTCAGCAGAAATACTTGAGTGCTGGAATTCAATAACATATTTATTATATATCATTACATCGGCTCGATGTTTTTCGCCGGTTTCTTTATCAATAATGGTTACTTCACGGCATCTTTTGATAAATAGAGATTGTCGGCATCTGTGCCATTCACTCATATCTGGCGTTTTGAAATCAGAATCACAATCCGAACCGTGTTCATGGGCAAAATGATCGATATTAATTAATCCTCTTTTTAAGATTACTTTCATTTGACAAAGAGGACAGTAATAATCCTGATTTTTTAATGCGTTTTCAGCTTCGATCAGTTCACCATTTTTATCATATGCCATTAGCATATCTCAGTCATGCAGGAAACCCGTGAGGGAATCAGACGGTGAAGCACCTCTTGTGAGGACTCTTCCGAGGCCGGCGAGGTAAGCCTGTCTTCCGGCTTCAACAGCTTTTCTGAAAGCCTCAGCCATAGCCGGGATATCTCCGGCAGTAGCGAGAGCTGTATTTGACATTACAGCGGCAGCACCCATCTCCATAGCTTCACAGGCCTGAGAAGGTCTGCCTATGCCGGCATCTACGATTATCGGGAGATCTATCTCGTCAATGAGTATCTGTATGAAATCCTTTGTAGCGAGTCCCTTGTTTGAGCCGATAGGAGAAGCGAGCGGCATAACGGAAGCTGCACCGGCATTCACGAGGTCACGGGCAGCGTTGAGGTCAGGGTACATATAAGGCATTACGACGAATCCCTCTTTTGCGAGGATCTCTGTAGCCCTGATAGTCTCCTGATTATCGGGGAGAAGGTACTTTGTATCACGCATTATCTCTATCTTGACGAAATCACCGCAGCCGAGTTCTCTTGCGAGCCTTGCGATGCGGACAGCTTCGTCGGCATTTCTCGCACCGGAGGTATTCGGCAGGAGAGTTATGCCCTGCGGTATATGGTCGAGGATATTCTCATGCTCGCTTGAATTCGTTCTTCTGACAGCGAGCGTTATCATCTCGGCACCGGCATATCTCACGGCTGCTTCGATGAGGCTGAGGGAATATTTTCCCGAACCGAGAATGAATCTCGAATTGAATTCGTGACCGCCTAAAATGAGTTTATCGTCTTTGTTCATTGAAGTAAGCTCCTATCATACATCATATTCGCCTGCGATAAGGCGTATTATCATGTGTGCCTGATGAGCGGCACAAAGCATGACTCTCGGAGCGATGAGACCGATACCGTCAGAGACATCGCTCGTTTCGTCGCCGCACAGGAAGAAACGGGAAGTTATCTTCCGTGAGCGTATATCATTTGCAGACCGCAGACCGGCCATGCCGGAAGCGGCTACGAGGTACTTGTTAGGCAGCTTTTCGAGGACGGCATTGACGAGCATTGCCTTTTCCTCCGCCTTGTCGAAGGCTTCGCAGATGAAGCTGTCGCCGGCAAGGAGCGTCGGGACAAGGTCTGCCGTTATCTTCACATTGTCGGTATGTATATCGCAGTACGGAGCGATACGGCGGAGCGTCTGCGAGAGAGCCTCGGTCTTTGGCATACCGAGCTGGTCGGGGAAATACTGCTGTCTGTTGAGGTTGGATATATCAACTGTGTCGAAGTCGATGAGGTGAAGCCTGCCTATGCCTGCCCTTGCGAGCGATACGGCGATATTTGAGCCGAGACCGCCCAGACCGCACACAGCCACGCCTGCACAGCTTATCTTCTTCTGAAGCTCGCTGCCGTGGCGTTCTTCGAGGGCGTGATACATCTCCTCCCGTGACGGGAATGACATATCAGCCGCCTCCCACGAAGCGGACGACTTCAACGGTGTCCCCGTCGCTGAGTAAAGTTTCGCTGTATTTTGCCTTCGGGACTATCTCCAGATTGAGTTCGACAGCTATCCTGTCGGAAGAAAGGCCGAGGGATTCCACGGCTTCTGCGACTGTTTTTCCGGACATATCCATAAGTTCTCCGTTTATCTTGACCATAATGATATCACACGCCTGAAAAGCGTGGCCTCCTGTTAAAGAAATCAAAAGAAAAGAGCTTCCGCAGAAGCTCCTGAAATACATTGCTCTGCTCCCTACGTTGGCATTATCCAAATCAGGTAGCGGGTCGGAGGATACACCTCCCTCTCAGCCTGCTGGAGCAGACTCCCCGGACAAAAACATTATATCACATCTTATTATAAATTGCAAGAGGAACAGACAAATAAATCATATCCTCATTCTTTGCCTATACTGCCGAGGATCTTGTACAGCAGCCGGTAAAGCTCGGCGGCTTCGCCGGGTTCTATTTTAATGCAGCTCCCCATATTTTCCGGGATAGAAGCGGCTTTTTCACGCAGCTCCCTGCCTTCCGGAGTTATCCCGGCGATGAGGACACGCTCGTCCTCCGGACTTCTTTTCCTGTATACGAAGCCTTTTGCTTCAAGGCTCTTGAGGACCGGGGTGAGCGTACCGGAGTCGAGATAGAGCCGTTTTCCGAGTTCCTTGACGCTCATCTTCTCACATTCCCACAGCACCATCATCGTTATGTACTGTGTGTAGGTCAGGTCGATACTGTCGAGCATCGGGCGGTAGAGCTTTATGACCTCCCTTGAACAGGCATACAGCGGAAAACAGAGCTGATTGCTCAGCAGGAGAGGATCGTGGAGCTTGTCATCTTCCATACTGCTCATGCGTTCTTTTCTGCTTCGTAAGCTTCACGGACAGCAAGGCAGAGCTGATCTGCACATGAAGTGGGCTTGAAGCCGCAGGTGTTGCCCTTGAGTTTTTCTTCGATCTGCTCGACAGTCCAGCCGTCAACGAGCTTTGAGATAGCCTTGAGATTGCCGTTGCAGCCTCCTGCGAAAGCGATATCTGTGATGACACCGTTGTCGATGTTGAACTTTATCTGCTTCGCACAGACGATCTTTGTATTGTAGATATATTCCATAGCGGTACCTCCGTAACAAATATTTCTGATATGATTTTAGCATATCGCAGGGAAAGTGTCAAGTATCGGCACTCATTCAGGCGTTAACACGATATAACTGCGGAAAAAAATGTGTTTTGCGGTGATGCTGTTTATTGACAAGATAAATAATATGTTGTATAATATCTTTATGTATTTTGTGCCGGGGCATCGTACCCGGAGGGGAGCATAATGACAAAAGGAGGCTTTATATGATAGATCTCAGAACTGCTAAAGATATTCTCATAAAATACGGACAGGAGCATATCCTCAGAGGATACGATGACCTCCCGGAGGACGGAAAGGCATCTCTCCTCTCTCAGATAGAACGCATGGATATATCTGTACTTGATAATCTTGATAAAGAAAAGAACAGCAACTACCACAGGGGAGCTTTCACGCCCCTCGGAGCTGTTACTGTCGATGATATAGAAAAAAACCACGATGAATACTTCTCGGAAGGCATAGAAGCCATAAGAGCCGGAAAAGTCGCTGCTGTGATGCTCGCCGGCGGTCAGGGAACACGCCTCGGATACGACAAGCCCAAGGGTATGTTCAATATCGGCGTGAACAGGGAGCTTTTCATTTTTGAGTGCCTTATAAACAATTTAATGGAAGTTGTTGAAAAAGCCGGGGCATGGGTGCCGCTCTATATCATGACGAGCGAGAAGAACCACGACGATACTGTTGAGTTCTTCCGTGAGAAGAATTATTTCGGCTACGATGCGGAACATATAGTCTTCTTTGTTCAGGATATGGCACCGTCCGTTGACAGAAACGGAAAGATCTATATGGAAGCCTCCGACAGGATATCGATGTCACCGAACGGCAACGGCGGCTGGTTCTCGTCTATGGTAAGAGCCGGACTCCTTGACAGCATCAAGGAAAAAGGCATCGAATGGCTCAATGTCTTTGCTGTTGACAACGTCCTCCAGAGGATAGCCGATCCGCTCTTTGTGGGTGCTGTCATTCGTTCAGGCATGGAATCGGGCGGAAAAGTCGTCAGCAAAGCCGCTCCCGATGAAAGAGTAGGAGTCCTCTGCCTTGAAGACGGAGTCCCCTCTATCGTCGAATACTACGAGATGACCGAAGAGATGCGTACTCTCCTCACGGAAGACGGGGAACTCGCATACAAGTACGGAGTTATCCTCAATTACCTTTTCAGGACGGACAGGCTCGAAGAGATACTCGACAGCAATATGCCTGTCCATATCGTCAGCAAGAAGATACCCTATATGGACGAGAACGGAAGTTTTACCGTTCCCGATGCACCGAACGGCTATAAATTCGAGACTCTCGTTCTTGATATGGTGCATTTGCAGAAAAGCTGTCTGCCGTATGAGGTCATAAGGGAAAAGGAATTCGCTCCGGTCAAGAATGCGACAGGCGTTGACTCAGTGGATTCTGCAAGGGAACTTCTTGCTGCGAACGGCATAGAACTTTGATACTTCACAGCGGACTGACAGGTCCGCTGTCGTTATGTTGGGAGATAATATGAAAAGACTTTTAATATATCTGAAAAATTACAGGAAAGAGCTGATCCTCGGCCCTTTCTTCAAGCTCCTCGAAGCTGTTTTTGAGCTGATAGTGCCTGTGGTCATGGCTAAGATAATCGACCGGGGAATAGCTTTTCACGACAGGGGATATATTATCCGCATGAGCTTTCTCATAGCCGGACTTGGTGCGTGCGGACTGGGGTTTGCACTTACCTGCCAGTATCTTGCGGCAAAGTGTGCATACGGATTCGGAACGGAACTTCGCCGTGACCTGTACAAGCATATAAATTCGCTCTCGTTCAGCAGTATAGACAAGGCGGGAGCTTCAACGCTCGTCAACCGTCTGACGAATGACACGAACGTCGTCCAGAACGGAGTGAATATGTTTATCCGCCTTGCTGTGAGAGCTCCGTTCCTTGTGATAGGAGCGGCTGTCATGGCGATAATGATAGATGCGAAACTGTCGCTCGTGATGCTTGCGGCAGCTCCGCTGATCTCGTTCGTGATATTCATTATAATGCGGAAGACCGTCCCTATGTACAAAAAAGCACAGCAGAAGCTCGACAGGGCGGCACTCCTCACCCGTGAGAACATAGAGGGAACGAGAGTGATACGTGCATTCTCACGCCAGAAAGAAGAAGTCGAACGCTTCGACAAGGCTGTTGATGAGATAGCAGAAAGTTCCGAAGCCGTCGGCAGGATATCCGCTGTACTCAATCCTTTCGCATTCATGGTGATGGATCTCGGCATCGTTGCGATACTCTGGTTCGGCGGAGTCCGCATAGATTCCGGAAGGCTCACACAGGGCGAGCTTACGGCTTTTACAAATTATATGACACAGATACTCCTTGCACTCGTCGTCCTTGCGAACCTGATAGTTACCTTCACAAAGGCATTCGCATCCGCCAACCGAATAAGCGAGATATTTGCCCTCCAGCCGGAAGAAGACGGCGGAGATCCTCCTAAGAAGATGCAGAGCGGCAGCAGCATGATCGAATTCAGGAACGTTTCGTTCTCATATGAAACAGCCGGAGATATGTCACTGCGTGGGATATCTTTCAGTATCCGCAGAGGACAGATGCTCGGCATGATAGGCGGCACAGGAAGCGGAAAATCCACGCTCGCAAGGCTGATCCCGTGCTTCTACAAGGCGACTGAGGGAAAAGTCCTCGTCGGCGGAACTGACGTTAATGAGCTTGATCCCGATGAACTCCGCCGTTCCATAGGAATAGTTCCGCAGAAGTCCGTGCTTTTCTCCGGTACGCTCCGTGAGAATATGCAGTGGAGAAAGCCGCAGGCTTCCGATGACGAGATAATCTCCGCCCTCAGAACGGCACAGGCATGGGAATTCGTCAGTAAGCTCCCCGACGGCCTCGATACAAGAGTATCACAGGGCGGAAAGAACTTCTCCGGCGGTCAGAAGCAGAGATTGTCCATAGCAAGGGCATTGGTCGGAAGTCCCGATATAGTTATCCTCGACGACTCGACAAGTGCGTTGGATTACGCTACCGACCTCGCTCTCAGGCACGCTCTGCGTGAGGATATGGCAGGAACTACGATAGTTATGATATCCCAGAGGACGACATCTCTGAAAGAATCAGATCTCATAATCGTTCTCGACGACGGCGAAGCGGCTGGCATAGGCACACACGAAGAACTCGTCCGCACCTGCGAAGTCTACAGCGAGATCTACAGATCACAGATGAACGAAAAGGAGGAAGCGTGATGACAAAGACACTTATGCGTGTATTCAGGTATGCGAAGCCATATATGCTGTATTTCGTGCTGACAGTCGTGTTTGCGGCTCTCGGAGTGGCGTTGTCGCTCGCTGTCCCGATATTCATAGGAAATGCGGTTGACTGCTGTGCCGGCAGGGGAAAAGTCGATTTTGACGGACTGAAAAAGATAGTATCTGAACTTGCGGTCATCGTCGTACTCAGTGCATTGTTCCAGTGGATGATGAGCTTCTGCACGAACAAGCTCGCTTTCAGGACAGTCCGTGACCTGCGTGCTGATGTATTTGCAAAGCTTGAAAGAGTTCCTGTGAAATACATCGACAGCCGCACAAGGGGCGAACTAACATCAAGAGTCATCAATGACACGGAGATAATCTCCGACGGACTTTTGCAGGGATTCACCCAGTTTTTCAGCGGAGTCATCACGATAATCGGAACGCTCGCATTCATGATGAGCATAAATTTCAAGATAGCGGCAGTCGTTGTCATGCTCACACCGCTCTCATTCATAGCGGCTTCAAAGATAACGAAAGCATCGCACGATTCATACATGAAGCAGTCCGCACTCAGGGGAGAAATGGTCAGCCTTGCCGAAGAAATGGCAGGAAACCAGAAACTCGTCCGCTCGTTCGTATACGGCGACCGTGCAGAGGAACGCTTTGACAAGATAAATCGTGAATACGGAAAAATAGGCACAAAGGCGACTTTTTTCAGCTCGATGACGAATCCGACGACACGCTTTGTGAACGGCCTTATCTATGCCGCCGCCGGATTTCTCGGAGCTATGGGAGCGGCTGGCTTTTTCCCGTTCATCGGAGTCATGACTGTCGGAAAACTTTCGAGCTTCCTTGCCTATTCAAATCAGTATACGAAGCCGTTCAACGAGATATCCGGAGTATTTGCCGAATTGCAGAACGCCGTCGCATCAGCTCAGAGAGTATTTGATGTGCTTGATGAGGAAGAAGTCCCCGACGACAGCGATAAACTCGTTCTCACTGACTGCACAGGCGATATAAAGCTCGAAAACGTCTGCTTCTCCTACGTTCCGGAAGTAAAGCTCATAGAGGATTTCTGCCTTGATGTGCGTTCCGGTCAGAAAGTAGCTATAGTCGGCCCGACCGGCTGCGGAAAATCAACTATAATAAATCTTCTCCTGCGTTTTTACGATATCCGGAGCGGAAAGATATCCGTTTCCGGCCATGATGTGCAGGATATCACCCGTGACAGCCTGCGAAGCTCTTTCGGCATGGTATTGCAGGAAACATGGATATTTACCGGAACTGTGGCTGAAAATATCGCCTACGGAGTCCCCGGTGCTTCAAGGGAGGAGATCATCGCCGCTGCAAAGGCAGTCTACGCCCACGGCTTCATAAAGCGTCTTCCGCAGGGGTATGACACCATAGTCAGCGAGAACAGCGGACTTTCACAGGGACAGAAACAGCTCATCTGCATCGCAAGGATAATGCTCATGGATCCGCCGATGCTCATTCTCGACGAGGCGACGAGTTCGATAGACCTGCGTACAGAACAGCGTATCCAGAAAGCTTTCGCTAAACTCATGCAGGGCAGAACGAGCTTCATCATCGCTCACCGCCTGTCAACTATAAAGAATTCCGATACGATACTCGTCATGAAGAGCGGCTCTGTCATCGAGCAGGGCAGCCACGACGAGCTTATCCACCGTGGAGGATTCTATGCGGAGCTTTATAACAGTCAGTTTGCTACGTGAGAATATGAAAAATATTTCTCCGGAAACTCTTGACAAACCCGTGATAACGTGTTATAATGTACAAGCATCGTGTGAAAACGGTGGAATTATCCTTGCCCGCAGAAGGTTACGGGCATGATCCAGAAGGAGGTGTGCTAAATGGCAAAGGCATCCGCTAAGTATGAAGTAATGGTAGTTTTCAGCCTCAAGAACGGTGAAGAGCCGATGAAGGCCCTTATCCAGAAGTTCAAGGAGAGAATTGAAAGACACGCCGAAGCTGTTGAAGTCAACGAGGATTGGGGTAAGCGTAAGCTTGCATATCCTATCGAGGACGAGACAGAGGGCTACTATGTGATCTACACATTCCAGTCTGCTCCTGAGTATCCGGCTGAGCTTTCAAGAAGACTCAACATCGCTGACGGTATTCTTCGTTCACTCGTTACTGTTATTGCTGAATAATCAACTTAGTTCAAAGGAGGCAGTCAGATGAATAAAGTTATTTTGGTAGGAAGACTTACGGCTGATCCCGTGCTTAATCAGACTTCTTCGGGAATCGCTTCATGCAGATTCACTGTCGCAGTCACAAGAAGATTTGCTGACAAGAATACCGGAGAGAGACAGGCTGATTTCATCACCTGTGTTGCATGGAGACAGCAGGCTGAATTTGTTTCACGCTATTTCTCCAAAGGTAAGTCAATAGTTGTTGAAGGTACTCTTCGCAATGATAACTATCAGGATAGAAAATACCCTGATGTTACACATTACAGCATGAATGTTTTTGTTGATAATGTCGAGTTTGCCGGCGGAAAGAACGATAACGGCGGTTCTCAGGGAGGAAACTCCGGCTATCAGAACGGCGGTTACAACGCTCCGCAGAACAGCTACGGAAATAACAATTATCAGGCAGCTCCTCAGCAGCAGGCTCAGCCGGCTGCATCTAACGATGATATGGCATACGGTATCTCAGATGATTTTGAAGAGATAATCGGCGACGGAGATGTTCCGTTTTAACTTTACTTTATTACGATAGGAGGAAATGTCATGGAAAAGGAAAGAAATTCCCGTCCCTCGAAGAAGCCTCGCAAGAAGGTTTGTATGTTCTGTGCTGACCGCATCGAGAAGATCGATTACAAGGATCTCGCTAAGCTCAGAAAGTGCATGACCGAGAGAGCTAAGATTCTTCCGAGACGTGTGACTGGTACTTGTGCTTTTCATCAGCGTGAGCTTACAGTTGCTATCAAGAGAGCAAGACACATCGCTCTTCTCCCTTACGTAAGCGACTGATAATAGAAAGTAAAGGGAGACTCAGAGTCTCCCTTTTTGTTTATGTATCAGGCAGCCTCCGCATATCACCGCAGGGATAATATGCGGAAGCGTCCTGCTGCTCCTGCGGCATCAAAGGAGCAGGGGAGAGTCATTACCGGTCGTGATTGTTCACTGCAAGTTCTCTGTCGTCTCTGAAGAGCAGAGATATGCACCATACAGCCGATACTGCTACGAGTATATAAACTGTACGGGCAAGCATACTTCCTGCACCTCCGAAGAGCCATGCAACGAGATCAAGCTGGAATATTCCGACCAATCCCCAGTTTATCCCTCCGATTATCAGAAGAATAAGTGCAATTTTGTCCCACATTTGAGAACACCTCTTCCGGGATCTTATTGACACTGTTGAAGCGTCTGTAGATATTATAGCTTTCAGGCAGATATATATTCATCGTAAAAGGAGAAAAAATATGGAAACAGAAAAGATCATACTGATCGTTGCAGCCGGTGTCGTTCTGCTGCTTCTCATAACGTTTTTGTCTGTGTATTTCAGTGCCGGCAGACGCAAGGGAAGAGCGGCTGAAAGGAAGACTGCAAAGCTCCTGAAAAAACTTTGCAAAACGAACGGCTCTAAACTCATAAATAATATCTATCTTCCGCTCTATAACGGAACGTGCGAGATAGATCATCTCGTTATCGGAAAATTCGGCATCTTCGTTGTTGAGACGAAAGGCATCTCCGGTTCGCTCACAGGAAGCGGCAAGAAGCTCGTCCACAAAATAGGCACAAAGAGCCACAAGCTCTACAATCCGCTCCTCCAGAACCAGACGCATATCGACAATGTGATGCACCACCTCAAAAAAGGCGGATACAAAAAAGTCCCTGTAACGGGAACTGTTGTGTTTACTGATAAGGAGCTTGAATTTGACAGGGAGCTTGGCATAGGGCTTGACGAACTTGAGGACAGATTCTCGCAGCTCAAGCCTGCCGGAGTAAATCCCGATATCCTCTATGATTACTTCAAAAAGCTCGATGTCACGAATCCTCTGAAGAAGTTCGCACATAATTTCAGCCGCAGGGACTGGGACTGATACCCTATAAAGCAAAAAAGATACGGCATCTGCCGTATCTTTATTGTGTCTGATCAATCTACTATGAACTTCTTGATATCATTGAGGAAAGCGTCTGCATCGTCAGTGTGAGCATGGAGTTCGATCGGCTTTGAAAGGTCGAGGCTGAAAATGCCCATGATAGACTTAGCGTCTACTGCATATCTTCCGGATACGAGATCGATGTCGAAGTCGTAGTGCATAACGATAGTTACGAATTCCTTGACATCATTGATAGCCTGGAGAAAAACTTTTGTCTTAGTCATAAGAGTTACCTCCTTGTTCGGGTTTGTGTTCGTTTTTTATTGTTTATATCTTTTTCCTTGCAGCTTTCCTTGCTGCAAGTATATAATAACACGTCTTTAAGGCAATGTCAAGGCATAAAAAGCATTTTCGTCAAATTAGTATAATTAAAACGGCACTTGAAAATGCGTTTTTATTCAGAACATATAACTATTTATAGTGCATAAAAAACAGTGGAAATTTTTGTGCAGAATCAACATGAAAACAATGAGAAGAAAAAGTGATAGTGATGTGAAATATGTATAAAGTATTTTTTATAACTTTTGGGTGCAAGGTGAATCACTATGAGACAGAGTGCATGAAAAAGTCTTTCTCCGATGCCGGATTTGAGCCGGTGCATTCTCAGGAGGGGGCAGATGCAGTTGTCATAAATTCGTGTACGGTGACTTCTTCCGGCGACAGCAGAGTTCTTTCAGCTCTCAGGAAAGCGAGGAAGGAACTTCCGGAAGCCGTGATCGCCCTTACAGGCTGCTATCCGCAGGCAGCACCGGAAGAAGCAGCAAAGCTCAGTGAAGCCGATATCATCTGCGGCACCAAGGAGAGAAAAAAGATCCCCCAGCTCGTGGCTGAATGTCTCAGAGAGCGGAAGAGGCTCGTTTCGCTCAGCAGATATGCCCCCGGAGAACCGTTCGAGTGCCTTGAATGTCCTCCGTTCGACGACAACACAAGGGCGTTCCTGAAAATACAGGACGGCTGCGACCGCTTCTGTTCGTACTGCATTATCCCGTATGCAAGGGGAAGGAGCCGCTCAAAGCCGCTCAGCGTTATCCGTGACGAGGCACGGCAGATAGCTTCCTCCGGAAAAAAGGAGATCGTCCTGACCGGCATAAATCTTGCCTTTTACGGCGACGGAAAAGGCTGTGACCTTGCCGATGCCGTCGAAGCCTGTGCCGCAGAGGAGGGGATAGTCCGTATCCGCCTCGGCTCTCTCGAACCGGAAGTGATGTCGGACGATATGCTCGGAAGACTTGCCGCCAGCGGAAAAGTCTGCCCGCAGTTCCACCTTTCCCTCCAGAGCGGCTGCACACGCACCCTGAAAGCGATGAACAGACGCTACACCGCCGAAGAATACTATGAACTTGCCTGCCGCATACGGAAAATCTTTCCGGACTGTGCCTTCACGACAGATGTAATGGTGGGCTTCCCCGGAGAAACAGACGAGGATCACCGTGAATCGGCTGACTTCATAAAAAAGATCGGTTTCAGCCGTGTCCATATCTTCAGATATTCCAGAAGAAAAGGCACTCCTGCCGACCGCATGAAAGAGCAGGTGCCGGAGAGCGTGAAGTCTGCCCGTGCCGCTGACATGGCTCTCGCCGCTTCTCAGACAGAGGAAAAATATATGCAGTCGCTCGTCGGAAAAACCGTCGAAGTCCTCTTTGAACGTGAAAACTGCACAGAATTCCACACCGGTCATGCGGCAGATTACACATTAATAAAAATTCCTCGGAAAAATCCTGAAAAAAGTTTGCGTAATCAGTTAAGAAGTGTTATAATAGAAGAGAGCCGTCAGGATCACTGTATCGGAAGAATGACTGACGACTGTGACCTTAACTCAAAACATACCGGAGGTTGATAAAAGTATGTCCGTATTCAGAATCTATGTAGAAAAAAAACCGGAATTCGCCGTTGAAGCTCAGTCTGTCCTCAGCGATATCCGTACTGCTCTCCGTCTCAACGTGGACGGCGTGAGGATTCTCAACCGCTATGATGCCGACAAGCTCAGCAGAGAGGATTTCGACGCAGCCATAAACACCGTGTTCTCAGAACCGGCTGTAGATGTCGTTTATACAGATCTTCCGCAGCTTTCACAGGGCGAGCGTGTATTTGCCGTTGAATATCTTCCCGGTCAGTTCGACCAGCGTGCCGATAGCTGCGAACAGTGTATACAGATACTCCGTCAGGGCGAAAGATGCCGTGTGAGAAATGCAAGAGTTTACATCATCTCCGGCAATATCTCAGACAGCGAATTCGACCGCCTCAAATCATATATCATCAACCCTGTAGAGAGCCGTGAAGCTTCGCTCAATCTCGTGGCTACACTTGATACGAACTATGAGATCCCCGAAACCGTAGAGACTCTCGAAGGCTTCATCAACCTGAATTCTGCCGGACTCCATGCTTTTGTCGATAAATTCGGACTTGCTATGGATTACGACGATATAAAGTTCTGTCAGGATTATTTCCGCAATACAGAAAAGCGTGATCCTACTATCACCGAGATCAGAATGATAGATACATACTGGTCAGATCACTGCCGTCACACAACTTTCCTCACGAATGTAGAGAAAGTCGATATCAAGACTCCGTACATCAAGGAGACTTATGATATGTATCTCGATGTCCGCAGGGAACTCGGCAGGAGCGACAGACCTGTTACTCTCATGGATATCGGTACTCTCGCTGCAAAGAAGCTCAAGGCTGACGGACTTCTCCCTGACCTTGACGAGAGCGAGGAGATCAATGCCTGCTCTGTAAAGATAAAGGTAGATATAGACGGTAAGCTCGAAGACTGGATACTCATGTTCAAGAACGAGACTCACAACCACCCGACAGAGATCGAGCCGTTCGGCGGTGCTGCTACCTGTCTCGGCGGTGCTATCCGTGATCCGCTCTCAGGACGTTCTTATGTATATCAGGCGATGCGTGTGACAGGTGCAGCAAATCCGCTCGTTCCTGTTGAAGATACTATCGCAGGCAAGCTCCCGCAGAGAAAGATAACTCTCGGTGCAGCAAACGGCTACAGCTCATACGGTAACCAGATCGGTCTTGCAACAGGTCATGTTGCAGAAGTTTACCACCCTGGTTACGTTGCAAAGCGTATGGAGATAGGTGCAGTTCTCGGTGCAGCTCCTGCTGAGAATATCCGCAGAGAAAGCCCTGTAGCAGGCGATATAGTAATACTTCTCGGCGGTAAGACAGGCCGTGACGGCTGCGGCGGTGCAACAGGTTCTTCAAAGTCACATACTCTCGAATCACTTGAGAGCTGCGGCGCAGAGGTACAGAAGGGTAATCCTCCGGAGGAGAGAAAGCTCCAGAGACTTTTCCGCAATCCTGACGTTACAAAGATGATAAAGCGCTGCAACGACTTTGGTGCAGGCGGCGTTTCAGTTGCTATCGGTGAGCTTACAGACGGTCTTGTTATCAACCTTAACGCAGTTCCAAAGAAGTACGACGGTCTTGACGGCACTGAAATAGCTATTTCCGAGTCACAGGAGAGAATGGCTGTAGTTATCGCTCCAGAGGACGTTGACAAGTTCATGGAAGAAGCTGCAAAGGAGAACCTCGAAGCTACTGTTGTTGCTGATGTTGTTGACGAGCCAAGACTCAAAATGGTATGGAACGGCAATACTATCGTTGACCTCTCCCGTGAGTTCCTCAACTCCAACGGTGCGCCAAAGTACACAGATATCGAAGTTGAAGCTCCTATCGCACGTTCAGAGGAAGAGACACCTGACTGTGCAGAATCATGGTCACAGCTCATGTCCAACCTTAATGTATGCTCACAGAAGGGTCTTATCGAAAAGTTCGACTCAACTATCGGTGCAGGAACAGTCCTCATGCCTTTCGGCGGCGTATACCAGATGTCACCTTCACAGGCTATGGCTGCAAAGATACCTGTACTCACAGGCGAGACAAATACC
>CADBQF010000061.1 GCA_902796705.1 Ruminococcus flavefaciens | reverse complement strand
CTACTAAGAACGGCAGAAAGGTTTTAGCTCGTAGAAGATCTAAGGGCAGAGCAAGATTAACTCACTGACGAGGCTGACCACAAAATCATTTTTTGTGGTCTTTTTTGTTAGCAGGTCTTGTTCAGGGACTCCGGTGCGGTGTCCCTAAAAATGGTATTGTTATGCTATATACGGAAATATTGAACGATAACAGAGACTTTGTGGCTCTGTACAAAAAAGGTAAATTTGCTGCTTCAAAGTATTCTGTTATTTATATCAGACCTAACGGCAGACCTTTTAACCGGCTCGGTATAACCGCAGGTAAGAAGATCGGGAATGCGGTAAAACGCAATCGTGCCAAGAGGCTTATCCGCCTCGCATACAGGCAGTTCGAGAGCCAGATGCCGATAGGCATAGATATGGTTATCGTCGCCCGTGTGCCTCTGTGTGAAGTGAGTTCTTCGGAATTCTGCGGATATATGGAGAAATACGGCGTTCCCGACATATTAAGGATGTACAGGAAATTCCCGGCAAGGTAGACGGTGCTTATGAAATACTTATTTATCGCTCTTATAAAGTTCTATAAGAAGCATATTTCGCCCAATACCCCAAGGAGGTGCAAATATCACCCTTCGTGCAGTTCGTATGCACTTACCGCCATAGAGCGGTTCGGTGCGGTAAGAGGTTCGATCCTCGCTGCATGGAGACTTCTCAGATGCAATCCGTGGTCAATGGGCGGTATAGATTACGTCCCGGAAAAATTTACTCTCAAAGTCAAGAAGTATGATTATTCTCAAGATGTTCCATGTGTACATGAGCATAACGATCAAGACAACTATTATTGAGAGGTATTTGATTTGTTTAACGCATTGTATTCACTGATAGGTATCCCTTTCGGATATCTGATGTATCTGATCTACGGCATATGTCACAATTATGCTCTGTCGATAATCGTGTTCACCGTGATCACAAAGCTGCTGCTCTTCCCTGTGAACTACAAGACACAGAAAAGTGCCGCTCGTATGCAGCTGCTCAATCCTAAACTTGAAAAGATAAGAAAAAGCTTCGCCAACAATAATACGAGGATACAGGAAGAGACTCAGAAGCTCTACCAGGAAGAGGGCATAAATCCTATGGCATCATGCCTCCCTGCTCTTATCCAGATGCTCCTCCTCTTCGGCGTTATCGACGTTGTGTACAAGCCGATAACACATATCCTCCGTTTTTCAAAAGGCATAAGACAGGCTGCCTTCAAGATCGCTGACGGTCTTGTAAACGGAAAAGGCGACTTCAAAGCTCTCAGGAGCGAACTTACCATACTCGATCAGGTACACAAAAATCCTGATAAATTTACCGGCATCACCGGAGGATTCCTTAAAAAAGTAACTGAATTCAATGATAACTACACGCTCTTCGGTGCTAACCTCGGTAAAACTCCGTCTCTTCACCCGTCTTCATGGACAAAGGAAGCCGTTATACTTGCTATAATACCTTTTGCAGCAGGTCTCGCACAGCTCCTCGTTTCTATCTACAGCCAGTATCACCAGAAGAAGACCAATCCTGATATGCAGGGCGGCGGCTGTATGGCTGTGATGATGTACCTCATGCCTATCCTTTCTATCGTGTGGGCATTCGCTCTCCCGGCTGGTATCGGTTTCTACTGGATATGGTCATCTGTATTCTCATTCCTGATAACCTACGGACTCAACTGCTACTTCACTACCGAGCGTACCGTGAAGATCAACGAGAAGGAAAAGGAAAAGGCTCGTATCTACGCTGAAAAACACCCGAACAAGAAAACATTCATGCAGAGAATGCTCGAACAGCAGGCTGAACTCGAAAGACAGCAGAACGGCGGAAAGTCAGGTTCGGGCGGAGAGAAAAAGTCACGCTCTGAAATGAACAAGCAGAACCGTGAAAAACTTAAAGAGGCAAGAAAACGTTTTGCCGAAAAATACGGCGAAGTCTATGACGATGCCGATGATGAAAATGACGATTGATCGTTTGGAGGTATGAAATATGACTGAAATATTCACTGGAAAATCAGTCGAAGATGCAAAAGCTAAAGCTGCTGCTAAATTCGGTAAAGATATAAGATATATCAGATTTGAAGTTGTTCAGGAAGCCAAGAAGGGTTTCCTCGGCATCGGTGCTCAGGACGCTAAGGTCAAGGCTACTTACGAACCTCCCGTTCAGAAAACTGCTGCTCCTGCCGCAAAGCCGGCTGCTCCCGTAAAGAGCGAAGAGCCGAAGGCTGAGCCGGTAAAGGAAGCCGCTCCTGCTGCTGAACCTGCACCGGCAAAGGAAGAAGCTCCCAAGCCTGCCGAGGCTGAAGCTCCCAAGGCTGAGCCTGCAAAGGAAGCCGCTCCCGCTCCTGCGGACGAGCCTGTTTCTGAAAAAGCTTCTGAGAACAATGCTGACCACGACGACGATGAGGATTATTCGATAGATAAATTCACTCTCATCGAAGATCCTGCCCTCATCGATCCCAAGGTAAAGCTCGCTATCGATTATATGACAAGCATCTTCAATGCTATCGGCGTAAGTGCTGATTACGAAGTTTACCAGAACGAGTCAGGTGCTATCATCAATATCAACAGCGACAACAACGGAACTATCATCGGAAGAAGAGGCGAGACTCTCGATTCAGTTCAGTACCTCTGCTCGATCATCGCCAACAAGGGCGATAAGGATTATTTCAGGATCACTATCGACTGCCTCGGCTACCGCAAGAAGAGAAAGGAAACTCTCGAACAGCTCGCTGCAAAGGTCGCAAGATCCGTTATCCGCACAGGCCGTTCACAGCCGCTTGAGCCGATGAATCCCTACGAGAGAAGAGTTATCCACTCCGCAGTTTCAGCTATAGAAGGCGTTTCCTCAAGATCAGTAGGCGAGGAGCCTTACAGAAAGATCATCATTTCTTCCACAAATCCCAGAAACAACAACCGCAGACGTGACAACAAGCGTGACGGCGGCGGAAGAAGAAATGACAGAAGAAACAATCCGAGAAACCGTGACAGAGAAGTAAATATGGAAAGACGAGATGTGAACCTCTCAACAAGCTTTGAGAAGGATTACAAGCGTCCGAAGCCGGAGGACAGCATCGAAGGCGGTCTTTACGGAAAAATAGAGATATGATATCAAAGGGGGAACGCTCTGAAAAGGGTATTCCCCTTTATTTCTACATTTTTTTAAGAGGTGATACTATTGTCAACTGTTGCAGCGATCTCAACACCCGATGCACCGGGAGGTATAGCCGTTATAAGGATATCGGGCGAACAGGCTGTAGATGTCGCAGAGAAGATATTCACTCCTGTCAGCGGTAAAAAAGTCAGCGAAATGCCGGGATATACCTGTGCATACGGTCACGCTCACGATGCAGATGAGATCATCGATGACTGCATACTCACCGTTTTTAAAGCTCCCCACAGCTATACGGGCGAGGATACGGCTGAGATATCGTGCCACGGAGGTCTGTTCGTCACGAAGAAGATACTCCGTGCCGCTCTGAAATACGGTGCTGAAAATGCCCCGGCAGGAGAATTCACAAAGAGGGCTTATCTCAACGGAAAGCTCGACCTCACGCAGGCTGAGGCGGTAATGGACATTATTTCCGCAAGGGGAGAGCGTGAGCTGAAAATGGCTGAGAATCTCCGCAGCGGTGCGGCTTTCCGCAAGGCGGAGAAGTGTTCCTCACGCCTGATGAAACTCCTCGGTGACCTTGCGGCGTGGGCTGATTATCCGGAGGAGGATATCCCCGAAGTCGAGCCGGAGTATCTAATTTCGGAGCTTGACTCGATAGGTGACGAACTTGCATCGCTCGTGAAGAATTACGACTGCGGCAGGATACTCCGTCAGGGCATCGCATCGGCTATAGTAGGCAGACCGAATGTCGGAAAATCGACGCTTTTCAACTGTCTGAGCGGCTGTGAGAGGAGCATCGTGACAGACATCGCCGGAACTACCCGTGACGTTGTCGAGGAATCGGTAAGGCTCGGCGATATAACGCTCCGCCTGTCTGACACTGCCGGTATCCGTGAAACTGAGGATATGATCGAGGGGATAGGTGTTTCTATCGCTGAAAAACTCATCGGTGAATCTGAACTTATCATTGCAGTCTTCGACGGAAACTGTCCGCTTACAGAGGACGATGCAAAACTTCTTAAAAAAATAAACAATAAAAAATGTATCGCCGTCATCAACAAGAGCGATCTCGGTCAGAACATTGATATTGCATCTATCAAAGAGAATATTCAACATATAGTATATTTATCGGCTAAGGAAAATGACGGCGTTGACAAGCTCAGAGCTGCTGTTGAGGACATTTTCAGTATAGATGAGAATGCTGTCTCGGCTGTTACTGCCGCAAATGAACGTCAGAAAAACTGTATCGATTCTTCTTTAAAGTGTGTGAGAGATGCTTCGGCTGCTCTGAAAAACGGTGAATTTCTCGACGCTGTGAATGTTCTTATAGATGAAGCGGAACAGTTCCTTCTCGAACTGACCGGAAAAAAAGTCACCGATTCAGTTGTTAATGAGGTATTTTCAAGATTTTGTGTAGGAAAATAGTGTTTCACGTGAAACACTCAAAGGAGGGTGTTTATGAATTATTCTATGGGTGAATTTGATGTAGCCGTCGTCGGTGCAGGCCATGCCGGAGTAGAAGCTGCCCTTGCCGCCGCCAGACTCGGCTGTAAGACCGTAATGTTTACGATATCACTCGATCAGATAGCAAATATGCCCTGTAATCCGTCGATCGGAGGTACAGCGAAAGGTCATCTCGTCCGTGAGATAGACGCACTCGGCGGAGAAATGGGACGTGCAGCCGACAAATGTTTCATTCAAAGCAGAATGCTCAACAGAGGTAAAGGCCCGGCTGTCCACAGCCTGCGAGTTCAGGCTGACCGTGTGAAATATCACGACCACATGAAAAATGTCTGCGAAAAACAGCGTAATCTCTACATAAAACAGGCAGAGATCGCCGGCATCAGGACGGAAAACGGCAAAATAACCGGCGTTGTGACTTCGCTCGGTGCTGAATATAAAGTGAAAGCAGTCATAATTGCGACCGGAACTTACCTTAAAGGAAAAATACATATCGGTGAAGTTTCATATGAAAGCGGCCCTGATTCGGCACTTCCGAGCAAGCAGCTCTCACAGAGCCTTATCGACAGCGGAGTTGTCCTCAGACGCTTTAAGACCGGAACTCCGTGCCGTGTCAACAAGAGAAGTATAAATTTTGACATAATGGAAAGGCAGGACGGCGACGAAAAAATAGTTCCGTTCTCATTTGAGACTGATCCTTCAAAATTAGAAAACAAAGTTTCGTGTTATGTGACTTATACAAATAGTAAAACACATGAAGTCATACTCTCAAACCTTGACAGATCGCCGTTGTACTCCGGAAGAATAGAAGGAGTCGGCCCTCGCTACTGTCCGTCTATCGAGGACAAAATTGTGAGATTTTCCGATAAACCACGTCATCAGCTATTTGTAGAGCCAATGGGACTTTCGACAGAAGAGTACTATTTGCAGGGAATGTCATCATCGCTGCCGGAGGACGTACAGCTCGCATTCCTCAGAACGATCGACGGACTGGAAGACGTTGAGATCATGCGGCCGGCTTATGCGATAGAGTACGACTGCTGCGATCCGCTCCAGCTCGCACCGACACTTGAATTCAAGGACATCGAGGGACTCTACGGTGCAGGTCAATTCAATGGTAGTTCCGGCTATGAGGAAGCAGCGGCACAGGGCATAGTTGCCGGCATAAACGCCGCCCTCAAGATACAGAACCGCAAGCCGATGATCCTCGACAGAGCAAGCTCTTATATAGGTACTCTCGTGGACGACCTTGTGACGAAAGGCTGCTCCGATCCGTACAGAATGATGACTTCCCGAAGTGAGTACCGCCTCATTCTCAGGCAGGACAACGCCGACCAGAGACTCACGCCGATCGGCTATCAGGTCGGACTTATCAGCGAAGAGCGTTACAATAAGCTCCTTGAAAAAGAGCGTCTTACAGCGAAGGAGATCGAGCGAGTGTCAACTCTGAACATAGCTCCGGGTGACGAACTCAATGAATTTCTCGAAAAGAATAATACCGCCCCCCTCACGACCGGCTGCAAACTTGCCGATCTTATCAGAAGACCGCAGCTTTTTTATAACGATCTTGCTCAGTTTGATAAAGACCGCCCCGAACTTCCGGACGATGTTTGCGAACAGGTAGAACTCCAGATCAAATATGAGGGATACATCTCGAAGCAGCTTGCACAGATTGAACAGATGAGAAAGCTCGAATCAAAGCTTCTCCCGAAAGATACCGATTATAAGCAGGTATACGGCCTCAGACTCGAAGCTGTAGAGAAACTCAACAAAGTCCGTCCGGCATCGCTTGGACAGGCTTCAAGGATATCCGGAGTTTCTCCGGCTGATATCTCGCTGCTTGCCGTATGGTTACAGCATGAAAAGGGGGAGAACGATGCTTCCTGAATTTGAATCATCTTGCTCTCTGTTTGAGAAGTACGGACTCACGCTCAGCAGGGAAGCCTACGAAAAACTCGACATCTATGCAGAGTTTCTTGTGGAGTACAACGAGAACGTCAACCTCACGGCGATAACCGCTCCGGAGGAGATACTCGTCAAGCACTTTGCAGACAGTGTGCTTCTATCGAAATATGCCGATATACCGATGAATGCGGCACTTATCGATGTTGGCACAGGTGCAGGTTTCCCGTCAGTTCCGCTGAAAATTTTCCGCCCGGATATAAAACTCACGCTGCTTGACAGCCTCAATAAAAGGATAGTTTTTTTGCAGCAGCTCTGCGATAAGCTCGGCATCGGGGCGGAGTTCATTCATGAACGTGCTGAAATTGCTGGAAAAATGCCGGAATATCGGGAAAAATTCGATGTCTCTTGTGCAAGAGCGGTCGCAAATATGTCCCTCCTGAGCGAATACTGCATACCGTTTGTCAAGCCGGGCGGAATCTTCGCCGCCATGAAAGGCCCGTCGGAGGATATTTCTTCCGCCGAAAATGCAGTCAGACTCCTCGGCGGAGAGTTTTCATGTGAAAAAACATACGAACTTGAAGGAGAACAGCGAAAGATCGTCATCGTGAAAAAAATATCGCAGACTCCGACAAAATATCCCAGAAACAGCAGTCAGATAAAAAAGAGATCGCTCTGATCTGCTCCGAATATGTCGAATTATCCGCTGGATCCACGAAATTCAGCGGATTTTTTCAGTGGCTATTATTTCCTGCCTGTGTTAAAATTAACTTACACCATAAGGCTGGTACTCACAGCGTAGTTTATGTCTATTATTGAGGGAAACCCTTTTGAAAAAGGGTTCTCCCTCAAACTCCCTTCCTAAAACTTTCAGCGTCATTTTTTCCTGACATGGACACCACCGATAATTTATAATAGAAGGCAAGACTGACGTGGTGTCCATGTCAGGAAAAAATCATGTTAAAAGTCT
>CADBQF010000060.1 GCA_902796705.1 Ruminococcus flavefaciens | reverse complement strand
TCTCTGAGCTGAGATGCGATATCTTTCATTTCCTTTTTCTGCATCAGGCAGATCATCAGCATGACCGCTGAGAATAAAGCCAGTATTATGATCGCAGCAGCCATGCTGAACACCTCTCAATCAAGTTCTCTTTTGGTAAATGCGAGATAGCCTGCTATTGCCGAAAAGGCTATCATGCCCGCACTTATCATGTAACAGCGGATCCTGAAACCGTCGCTGCATCCGACGGCAAGACTGTATATCATCACGGAAAGCTCATATTTCAGAAGACCTTCTGCAAGGTGCTTCGTGGCACTTATGCCGTACATGATGAGAGAAGCCGTCGTGTATAATATTGGGGTAACTATCGTCACTGCATTGAAGACAGCACCTTTTCTGAGAAAGAATGCAAAGAATATGAAAACTGATATGAGTCCTGCAATCATCGGGAGCTGCATAAACAGTGCCTTTGAGAATCCCGCAAAAGATGTGCTGTATTTTTCTCCGTTCATAATGCGGTTGATGAAATAGAACAGATAGTTCGGTATGATAAATACGATAAGTGAGTAGATAAATGCAAATACTGATTTTGATATGAAATAATCCTTTCTGCTCACTCCGGACGATATCGTGTTCTTGACTGTCCGTTCACTGAGATCTGCTGAAATGATGCCGAATACAGGTATCAGCAGCAGGAAATAATATGTAAAGTTGAAACCCAACTGCTGTATATCGAGTTTTACGCCTTCCGGAGCATTCAGAGGAGCTCCGAAAGTCACGCCGCCGCTCTCCCTGTATATGATCGTTGCTGCATAGGATATCAGAAGTATCAGGGCGTAAATATACATTCCCTTGCTTTTTGACAGACGGTAGATATCTGCTTTCATCATGTTTATCATTATTCTGCCTCCCCGATCAGTTGTATGAAATAATCTTCCAGTGAAACGCCAGATTCATATATGCCGAGTATCGCAGCACCGCTCTCTATCATGGCTTTGCTTATCTCCGGAATAGATGTGCCGGTGTCGTATACTCTTATTTCCTGACTGTCAATGACTTTGTAGCTGCTTATGCCGAGTTTGTTCTCAAAAGCGACAGCGGCGGCTTTTGTATTATCAGTTTTTACAACAAGGCATCTGCTGCATTCGAGGTCGAGTTCGCTTTTGGAGACTTCTTTAAGTATCCTGCCCTTATCGATAAACAGGAAGCGGTTAGCGACTTCGTAGAGTTCAGAGAGTATATGGCTCGATATTATCAGAGTGATTCCCTTATCGTGTGCGAGCGTGCGGAACGTATCTCTCAGTTCGCTTATTCCTATAGGATCAAGTCCGTTGATAGGTTCATCAAGTATGACCATATCAGGTTCATCAAGAACGGCAAGTGCGATACCGAGCCTCTGCTTCATTCCGAGGGAGAATTTCTTCACCTTCTTGTCTTTGACATCAGTGAGTTTCACAAGTTCAAGAGCCTTGTCTATCTGTGAATGATCTGTTATCCCTTTTTGCAGGCAGTAATATTTGAGATTCTGATAAGCAGTCATATAACCGTAAAATGCCGGTTCTTCGATAAGACTGCCTATTCGCTTCTTTCCGGCAGAAGATCCACCGCTATTTTGGCCGAACAGTTCATATTCGCCCTCAGTCGGTTCTGTTATGCCTGTGACGATCTTCATCATCGTAGTTTTTCCTGCACCGTTGCGGCCGATAAGTCCGTAGATATCTTCACGGTATACTGTCATATCAGCATGGTCAAGTGCTGTGTGATCTTTGTAACGCTTTGTAAGTCCTCTGGTCTTCAGAATCACTTCGTTCATGTTACGCCCTCCTTTTCTATGATCTTATTGTATCATAGATATATAAAAAAACACTTAATCCATGTCTTAAAAAATTCTTAAAGTTTTCTGAATATAAGTACCCCTGAATGATTATACCACATTTTCCTCCGGAATGGCAATACCTATGGCTGGAATGCTGCATATCTATCCGGTGCAAGGACCTCCAAGCTGAGAGATGATGACTTTGGCGAGTCTGGGGTTTGGTTCTTTGATATTAACGGGGTACTGTAATTTATTGCAATATCCATGTTGTACATTTGAGAATATGGCTGTATACAGCCATTTGATTTTTGCCGATGATTCACTATAATTCAAAATACAACATACTATATCTATTTCTGCAAGAAAAAGATTATCAATTCACTTGAAATATCT
>CADBQF010000059.1 GCA_902796705.1 Ruminococcus flavefaciens | reverse complement strand
TCGGAGATGCTCTTTGAATCGAGATCAAGAAAATCCTCTGAATCTATAGAGCGGCGGAGCGTCTTTTTCATGGACGATCCTGTATATGTCTTTCCGTCGCTGTCTATGATACATTTTCCGTCAGCGTCATACATGGATATGCGGACGTTCGCTCTGTCGGTGAAGGTGTCCTGCATTCTTATGATATAGTCAGTGATGAAGCTTCCGGTCATCTTGTATTCTTCTCTTACCGTGTCAGTGAAGATCTCGCCTGTCTTTTTAAGGGAATTCAGCCTTGTCTTCTTGAAAGCCGACGAACACTGGCTGACGACAGTGACTCCGAGCAGCACGAGGACGGATATGAGCATTACCATTGTAAAGCGGAACACACGAAAGTAAGAGCTGTTTTTTATCGTCAAGTTTTTCACCCCATATAATAAAACAGGGGACTTCCGTCCCCCATAGTGTGATCTGTGAGGGAGATCATTCTTCCTCTTCTACCTCAAATTTATATCCTATGCCCCAGACAGTCCTGAGAGTCCACTTGTCAGATACGCCTTCGAGCTTTTCACGCAGTCTCTTTATATGTACATCGATAGTACGGGAATCGCCGTAATACTCAAAGCCCCACACCTCATCGAGAAGCTGGTCTCTTGTGAAGACTCTGTTCGGGTTTGAAGCGAGGTAATAGAGAAGCTCAAGCTCCTTCGGGGGAGTATCTACATTCTTGCCGTTGACTCTGAGTTCGTATCTTGTCATATTGACCGAGAGCTTGTCGTAGCGTACTTCCTTTATCTCCGGTTCGGGATTGGAATTTCCGACACGTCTTGTAACGGCGTTGATACGGGCGATGACCTCCTTGGGATCGAAAGGCTTTACGATATAATCGTCAGCACCGAGTTCAAGTCCGATGACTTTATCGATAGTTTCGCCCTTGGCTGTTATCATGATTATCGGGACATTTGATTTTTTCCTGATCTCTCTGCACACCTGCCAGCCGTCGATGCCGGGGAGCATGATGTCGAGAAGCACCATATCGGGCTTGAGGGCATTGAATTTAACGACTGCCTCTTCACCGTCATGTGACAGGATAACTCCGTAGCCGTCTTTTTCGAGGTAAAGACGCAGGAGATCGCAAATATTTTTATCATCGTCAACGATGAGAACTTTCAGACTTTTTTCCGCTGCCATATTGTATACCCTCTCTCTTATTTCTACTTCTGAAAAAAAGTGAATCTTATAATCATTATACTGCAAAAACTTGTGAATGTCAATCAGATTTGGAAAAAATCGCCGTAATATTTTATAAGCAGGATAATAGGCGATATTCATGATATCAGAAAACCTCCGCCGGAAAATTCCGGCGGAGGCGGTCGTCATTGTTCTGATAAGATCATATCATTCAGCCGAGATTATGTAATAGTACACCGGCTGTCCGCCGTTGACGAGCATTACTTCTATCTTGTCACCGAGCTTGGACTGAACGAGCTGCTGCATCTTTTCGGCACTGTCTTCGGTGACATCAGCACCGTAGATAAGTGTAAGGTAGCTTATATCGCCCTTTGAGAGCTTCTTCGAGAGCTTTACGGCAGCTTTGTTGATATCCTTTTCGGTGAAAGCGAGCTTTCCGTTTTCGAGAGCGAGTATCTCGCCTTCCTTTATCTGGTGGCCTTCAAACTCGGAGTTCCTTGCAGCGAACGTGATAAGACCTGTCGATACCTTTTCAAAAGCCTTTGTCATATTGAGGCGGTTCTCGGCAAGGCCTTCCGACTCGTCGAATGCGAGCATAGCGGAGATGCCCTGCGGTATCGTCCTTGTCTGGAGGACACATACGCTCTTGTCAGTGAGCTTGACAGCCTGTTCGGCAGCCATGATTATATTCTTGTTGTTCGGGAGAACGAATACAGTATTTGCCGGTGTCCTGAGGATAGCACGGAGGATATCATCAGTTGAAGGATTCATTGTCTGACCGCCCTTTACGACGATATCAACACCGAGATCCCTGAACATAGCTTCAAGTCCGTGACCTGCTGCGACGGCAACGAATCCGAACTGTTTCTGCGGTTCAGCCGGAACGAGACCTTCCTCGGCGGCTTTCGCCTCCTTGACCTTGTTCTCGTGCTGGATACGCATATTCTCTATCTTGGGACGGGGATCGTTGATGAAATGGCCGAATTCAAGGGCTTTCTGTAGAGCCTTTCCGGGGTTGTCGGTATGGACATGGACTTTGATTATCTTTTCGTCATCGACAACGACAACGCAGTCACCGATAGTTTCGAGATAAGCACGGAGCATGAAGGGATCGGGACAGTTCTCGTTTTTCTCTACCATGAACTCTGTACAGTATGTAAAATTGATCTCATCGTCATATTCGCTGACAGCGGTGCGGAACGAATCCTGCTGTTCTGACGGCTGCTGAGGCTGTTCGGGAACAGCGATCTTTCCGCCTGCAAATATATCGGTCATAGCCTTGAATATTATAACGAGTCCCATGCCGCCTGCATCAACAACGCCGGCTTTTTTGAGCTGCGGGAGCATTTCCGTAGTCTGTGCGAGGACAATTTCAGCCTCGGCACAAACTTCTTTCCAGAAGATAACGTCATCATTTGTGGAGAGAGCGATCTCCCTTGCCTTTGCAGCCGAAGCCTTTGCCACAGTGAGGATAGTACCCTCGACCGGCTTCATGACAGCTTTGTAAGCTGCTTTTACGCCTTCTTCGAGAGCGTCTGCGAAATTTTCACAGCCTGCCTCAGTGCAGTCTTTCAGGCCTTTCGAGAAGCCTCTGAAAATGAGTGAGAGTATGACTCCCGAATTGCCTCTTGCACCCCTGAGAAAAGCAGAAGCAGCCGTTGAAGCGACTTCTCCGGCAGTAACGGAATTATCGAGCCTTTTCAGTTCACCTACCGAATTGCCGATAGTCATAGACATATTAGTACCCGTATCGCCGTCCGGCACAGGGTATACATTGAGTTCATCAACTTCACGTTTCCTGTTGTTTATGGTGATAGCCGCCGAAATAATGGCGTCCCTCAGTAAAGCACCGTTTATCACAGTATAAATCCTCCATTCAGAATCGTCATGCGTTCATGTCATCTACGTAGACATTCACCTTGTGTACCTCAATGCCGGTAGCTTCTTCAACGGTGAAGTCCACTTTATGGGTGATGCTGCTGACTGCGGCTGATATATTAGTACCGTAAGTAACTTTTATATGCAGGTCTATCACAAGACCGCCCTCGCTGTCAGTGCGGATCATCACGCCTTTGCGGCGGAAGAGTTTTCCCCCGGTGATCGCAGATACAGCCGAACGGAACGTGTTGACGCTGCACACGTCGGCCACGCCGAAGCAGTCGCAGACAGCGTGCCTGACGATCTCGGTGAGATAGCTTTCAGATACTGAGATCTTTCCGATGTGGTTTTCGATAGTGACCATAACAGCACACTCCCTGTCTTAGAATTATCAGACTATATTATAACATAATCCGATCTGTTTTACAATACCATTTTACTGAATTTTTATAAAATGCTCCTGATACCGTCTGTATGCTGTCAGAGT
>CADBQF010000058.1 GCA_902796705.1 Ruminococcus flavefaciens | reverse complement strand
TTCGACAGCAGCACGGCTGATGAGATATGGAACGAAGCCCAGAGCGAAGGATGCAGATTCTCGGAAATAATCAACAGAAGGATAGAAGATGCCGGTATCCCTGCCCGTTTGGAAACTATGTACGTGGGTACGTGTGAAATGGAATACAACGGCAGAATGAAGAGTTTCACGGCACTCTGGAATCCGGGACAGCCTGAAAAGTTTGAATACCACAAGGGCGGCAAAGCTCCGAAGCTCGCCAACGAAGCCGCAATGAGCTCGTATACCGCAAAGAAGCTCGGTATCCATGAGGGCGATATCATCAAAATAATGATACTGGAGTACAACGAAGACAAGACCGGTTCCGAAGAAGCAGAGAAGGAATTCGTCATCACAGGTATCTTCGACTGTATGGAAAACGGTGATCCCGTGCTTATTATGGGCGATGAATACGATGCAGGCTATAAAACCGGCTCTAACGTGACAGGTTATGTTATCGATGCACCGGAAAAAGACAAGCCCGCTGTCATAAAGCAGCTTCGTGAACTGTTCGGTGAAAGGTATATACTCACTCCGGAAGAAAGTGCAAAATACAACATGAAACAATATGACGATCTGTTTGCTGTACTTGAAAAAGTCATGACGATAGTGGTTATATTGGTGCTTATACTTATCACATATCTTTATGTCAATATCTTCATATCAGAAGAAGCTCCAGAGACAGCACTCATGAAGAGCATGGGATTCCGTGGCTGTACAGTTCAGCTCTCGTATATCCTGCGAATGGCCATGCTCGTAGTATCGGGAATAATCCTCGGAGAGTGCTTCAACTGGACGATAAGCACAAGGATATATAATCTGTTCATGTCCCAGTGGGACGCAGCCGGATTATACTTCCTGTTCGAGTTCCCGGTGAGCTTTATACTTATACCGCTGCTGATAGCCGGAACGGTCATACTCACCACTTGGCTGACATCGAGCGGAGTACGCAATATCGATATATGGAAAATATCTGAAGAATAAGGGAGAGATGAAAATGAGTACAGTTTTATCAGTCAGGGAACTATGCAAGACATACATAATCAAGAAATTCAGCAACAATGTCCTCAGAAATATCAGCTTTGAACTTGAGGACGGAGAGTTCGTAACGATAATGGGGCCGAGCGGAAGCGGAAAATCAACGCTCCTCTACACTGTGAGCGGAATGGACGCAATGACCTCCGGAAAGGTCGAGTTTGCCGGAAAGGATATCAGTTCTCTTGGCAGAAAGGAGCTTTCAAAGCTCAGGCTGACGGAAATGGGATTCATTTTCCAGCAGATGTATATGATGAAGAAATTGTGCGTATTTGATAATATCGTCCTTCCTGCATATCAGGCAGGCGTTCCACGCAGCGAAGCCAACAGGCGTGCGGAGGAGCTTATGAGGAACCTCGATATCATCGATATAGCCGAACACAATGTAAACGAAGTCTCAGGCGGTCAGCTCCAGAGAGCCTGCCTTTGCAGGGCAATGATAAACGATCCGAAGATAATATTCGCTGACGAGCCGACAGGTGCGTTGAACTCAAAAGCCGCATCTGACGTTATGAAAGAACTCATCAGGGCGAATAAGAACGGTACAGGTATAATGATGGTCACTCACAGCGTCAAGGTCGCAGCTATGAGCGATAAGGTCATTTATCTCATGGACGGCGATATTCAGGGCGAGATAGAGCTTGGAAGACTTTCCGGGGACGAAGAGCTTTCCGAAAGGGAACACAAACTGAGCAACTGGCTCATGGAACGTGGCTGGTAAGGAGAAGATATCGATATGAAAAAGATTTTGTCAGCATCAGCAGCATTGCTCATAGCTGCATCAGTTTCAGGCTGCGGACGAAGGAACGGATATGAAGATCTCGTTATACCGGAGCAGGGAAAAAGCACTTTGCAGCCGGTCGAAGATATTTACATGGAAAATGATTATACGGGCGTTCCTCCGAAAAAGGAAAAAGTCCTTGAAACGATATCTTCATCTGACGGGCTTTGCCGGATAGACCGCATGGAGAGCTATTTCGACGTGACGCTTGACTATACCACCGGGGATAATTACGCTGTCGGAGCTGCATATGCGGAAGCTATCAGAAAGGTATTCCCCGGATATGACGAAATGGCAGAAGGCTATGTTTTTGAAAATATCCAGTCTGTTTTCAATGATCTCAACGGAGATATGACACCGGTAGAGAACAGGCTGAAGCCTTTCTATGAAAATCTGTACAGTTCATACAAGGAGGAGCTTGACGGATTTGCAGATGCGATCAAAGGTGACTCGGAGGGCATAAAAAAAGACGGGATACTGAGCAGGGAGGAAGCTTATCTGATGCAGTTCGTTCCCGATGTACTCAGGGGAACTGCGTGCAGCGTGCTTTCGGCTGACGGAAAAGCTACAGCGACAGGCAGCCGCATCTCGTGCCGTATACTCGAATGGCAGCTCGGAAGCAGCAATCAGCTCTGTCAGGCTCATGCAGTCGTGCATATGCTCAACGGGGATAAAAGTTTCACTTCTGTAACGTATCTCGGCTTCATGAGCATTCTCACTGCCGTGAATGATGACGGAGTGATGCTCGGAGAGCTTGACGTGGGCAGCAAGAATATGGTAAAATATAGCTGCGAGGATAAGAAGAGCTATACATACGATATGAGATATGCTCTTGAAAATTTCACTACAGCAGAAGAAGCTGTCGGATATCTTGCAGACAATTCAAAGAAGTATCCATACTGCGTGAATGTTTTCGCCACTGATGAGAATGACTCGTTCGTTGCAGAACTCTGTGTCACTGATGAAGACGGAGAAACAGTCATAAGAGACAGCTCGACAGAGCTTAACAAAGGTCTTGTGTGGGACGATCCGTTATATATATGTGCTGTGAATTCGTTTGCGGCAAAAGGCAATTCCGATCTTATAAACGGATATGATTTCAATATCATCAGGTGGAACAGATACAATGAACTTTTCTGCGGTCAGCACGATATGACGATAGACCGCTTCAAGGAACTTATGACCTGCGAGAAAACGGATAATGAACTTGCACGCATAAGGAGCGGCGAACTTGTCCACATGGTCATCGCTGATTATTCTGATTATTCGCTTCAGGCTGTACTGACCGGAACTGAGGGTGTCACCGATACTCCGGAATTCATCGATCTTGGAAGCTGGAAAAATTCAGCCTCCTGATCTCAGGAGAGATTTATGACTGATATACTGATTATTGAGGACGATCCCGAAATGGGACAGATGATAAGAGATTTCATGATAAAGGAGGGCTTTTCGGCACGGCTTTGTCCGTCTGCCGAAGAAGCCCTTGAACTGCTTGAAGAAGAACGTTATGCCGTGATCCTGCTGGACGTTATGCTTCCGGGAATGAACGGATATGAGACTTGTTCGCAGATAAGAAGGACGAGGGATATACCCGTCCTGATGATGAGTGCTATGACAGACGAGGACAGCAAGCTTCTCGGATATGAAACTGGTGCAGATGATTATATCGACAAGCCGTTCTCTGTTAAAGTCCTCATCGCCAAGATAAAAGCTCTGATGAAGCGGAGTACGGCCGAGCCTGCCGGAAAAATATCAGCCTGCGGTATAGAACTCGATCCGTCATCACGTATAGCCATGAAAAACGGAGTCCCGCTCAGGCTGAATGCCAAGGAATTCGATCTTCTGCATTATCTCATGGAACACTGCGGAGAAGCTGTCGGCAAAGAAGAACTATTCAATGCTGTGTGGGGATTTGACTGCTTTACAGAGCCAAGTACAGTAAGCGTGCATATCCGCTGGCTCAGAGAAAAGATAGAGCGTGATCCGAATTCTCCGGAGATAATACGCACTGTCTGGAAGATAGGCTACAGATTCGGTGAACAGAAATGAAAAGTGCAGTATCATTCTTTATCAGCTTTACGCTTTTGTTTGCTGTGCTGACGGCAGGTTTCAATCTGGCCTGCAAAAAAGTTTCCGATACAAGGATATCACGGAGAAACATCGCCGTGAACAGGATAAATTCCGATATCACAAAAATTTCAGCGGAAACAGGTGCATCTCCTGATGATATCATCTCAGAGCATAAAAATGAATGGCAGACTCTCTACGGCAGGTATATGCCGGAAGATATCTTCTATATCCCGGCTGACAGTGCAGAGGGAACGTTCCTCACTTCTGCCGATAAAAACTGTGCCGTATGTATTATTTACGACAGTGGAGAAAACATAAAGGGTATAGCCGAATATGTCTACAGCAGCGAAGTGTCAGACTGGCTTATGCTCGTCGGGAATATATTTCTGGGAGCGGTCTATATCATCACAGCCGGAACGCTTATATATGTGTATCTTGCCGTGATACGTCCTTTCAGAAAATTTGCAGAATATCCGGAAAGACTTGCAAGGCTCAGGAATATACAAAAACTCCCGGAGAGCAGGAGCAGGTCATTCGGAAAATATATCTGGGGAATGAATATGCTCTCAGATGTTCTCGCATCGGAGAACAGAAAGATACATATGCTTGAAGGCGAGAGACAGAAACTCGTTTCCACTATCGCACACGGCGTAAAAACTCCGATAGCTAATATAAAGCTCTACACAGAAGCAGTTCGGAGCGGACTTTATTCTGACGGCGGCATCACTGATGATATCGCCGGAAAGATCGACCATAATGCAGCCAGGATAGAAAAGCTTGCAGCCGAACTCCTTGCATCGTCGGACGCATCTCTTGACGGTTTCGATACGGAGATGAGCCGATTCAACGCAAGAGAGCTTGCCGATATCATCTACAGCGAATATCACGACAGAATGGAGATAAAAAGGATCCCTTTCAGAGTGGAGTGTACGACTGATGCTGTAATGGAGAGCGATAAATACGCACTGTACCGCTCGGTCAGCCAGCTCCTTGAAAATGCAGTCAAGTACGGCGACGGAAGCGGGATAAATGTCAGCATCATGCGTCAGGACGATGTATTCTGCATCTCTGTCCGGGACAAAGGCGGACTTCTCCCGGAAAAGGAACTGCCTTACGTCTTCAGGAGCTACTGGCGTGGTTCAAATGCTTCAAATACGGAGGGAAGCGGTATCGGACTCTATGCTGTCCATGAAACAGTAAAAAAACTCGGCGGAAAAGTCATCGCCCGGAGACTCGATGAAAAAAACGAAATGGAATTCGTCATATATATCTGGAACTGAAAAGATCTATGACTGAAAAGATCTATGCCGGAAATAAGCTGATGCTTGTAACGGCATAGATCTTTTTGCGTTGAACGGTATATTTTCACGTCTATTGACAAACAGGAGAGTAAATGATATAATTTAACCTGAATCAAAAATAATTACAGTTATTTGTACAGGGAGAATAAATAAAATGTCGAAAGTATCAAAGTTTATTATCTTTACATTTGTGGCTTCGTTTTTAGTGTGTATCGGCATTTCGGGTGACATGATGAGAGAAGGGGCCGGCAATATGATGAGTGCGTCTTTTGGTCTCAGGATCAATATGATGATGCCTGCGATAGGTGCGTTGATTGCCGGTGCAAAGATAAAGCAAATGGGCTGGAAGCCGGATATCAGTTCAAACAAGAAATATATACTTTTGGCCTGGCTTATGCCGACGGTTTTTGAGATAACGGGAGCTGCGGTGTATTATATGGTATTCCGGGAAGACCTGGCATCTTCCGGCATATTCCTGCGTGATATTGACCAGCACGTATATGATGAACTGCAAAAGACAGGCGGTTCATACGCATGGTATGCCATAAAGGAGATCTTCTTTTCACTGACTTCGTATATGTCATTTGCCTCGGTGCTTTTTGCTATTGGAGAAGAGATCGGCTGGAGGGGCTTCCTATTTCCCGAACTGAAAGAAAGATTCGGCAGGACAAAAGGCAGGATCTTAGGCGGTGTCCTTCATGGAATATGGCATTTTCCGCTCATAATAATTGCCGGATATGAATACGGCAGACATTATATCGGTGCTCCCGTACTTGGACCTTTGGTTTTCACGCTGTTCTGTGTTGCAACAGGTATCATTATGGATCATCTCTATGAAAGATCGGAAAGCATATGGCTTCCGGCGATCTTTCACGGAATGACGAATGTGACGATCAGTTCTGCTATTGTAAGAGCACCTGGGCATCTTGAACGAGTGATATTAGGCCCTATGGATATCGGACTGATAGCGATGATACCGCTCATATGTGCGGCTGTGCTTATCACTTATATAGAAAATAAGCGTGAAAAAATGGAGTTTGAGGACTTCTGATATATCAGAGATAATTCTTTGTCCTGTTCATGTCAGTCTCAAGATCAGGATAATCAGCACGAAGACGTTCAAGAAGAACAGGAACGAGAGAGCGGTCATTCTTTACAGCTTCAAATTCTGCTGTAGTGATGCCGACGAGCTGTAGGAATGCAAGTTCGCCGTAGATCGTCTGACGAGTCTTTATCTCAGTATCATTTGTGACAATGATCGATGTTATCAGGCTTTCCGGGCGGCTGAGGTCAAGAGACTCCGGAGTCAGGGAAGTACCGACATACTGACCGGGTTCAAACCAGCGTTCGCTTTTGAAAGTATACCTTGCAAGGTTGCTCATCATATCCATTGCCCAGATACATTTGTCGTGGGGTTCGTTTTTGAGCTTGATAGTCATTTCATAGCCCCATTTGCTGAAATCGTGTCCGAAGCTTTCTTCGACAGCGTAGAGTTCGCTCATGCCGAAAGTTACGATATGACTGTAGCCTTTGTCTGAGGTGTAGACGCTGTAGCCGTCAAGATATTCCGGACCGCCGAAAACAGCACGGCTCGTGATGACTGTTCCGTAATGATCGGGTTCACAGTCTCCGTAAACTTCGCTGAACGCATCTTCGATCTCGTCCCAGCCGGGAGACCATTCGTCATCTTCTGCTTTTTTTCTGAATTCTTCGATCGTCATGGATCACACTTCCTTTTTATAAAAATATGATTCAATTATACAGTATTCAGAATAAAAAATCAATAGTATTCAAAAAACATCTCACAGGAGGTATTATGGCTTTAGAAAATGGCGAATGGATAATGAGGGGAGTTTCGTGGGACGATCCTGACAGGATACGGACTCCGGAAGAACTCACGGCAATGGTAAATACGGTCGGATTTCTGCCGCTGTTTGCCAATGGGATCAAGGGCTTTTCAGCGGAAGAACACGTTGCTTCTGACTGCTGGTGGACAGGGGACAGGGAGAACGATCCGTGGGAATGGCGTGAGATCATTGCATCAGGTCACAAGGCGGCATACGGTAAATTCTTCAATAAGAAAGCAGGCTTCATCAGCCTTGAATGGCTTCCGTATTTCGTCAATTACCGCCGTGACGGATATGATTTTGATTCGGCGTGGGAAGACAGCAGAGTCAACCGCCGTGAGAAGCTCATCATGGATATCCTGACAGATACTGACAGCAGCGGAGATATCGTCTGGACGGATAAGAATATCCTCACGACCGAACTGAAAAAACTCGCAGGCTTCGGCAAGGGCGGCGAGAAGAATTTTCCCGGCATCACAACTGATCTGATGATGAAAACATATCTTGTAACAGCCGGATTCCGCAGGCGAATGAACAAAAAAGGCGAGGAGTACGGAATGGCAGTATCACTTCTTCTTCCGCCGGAGACTGTCTGGGGATATGACACGGTGACTTCCGCATACAGTGAAACTCCGTATGAGTCGTGGGAGAGGCTGACCGGAAGGATACGCTCACTTTATCCTGATGCAGATCAGAAGGAGATAGAAAAACTTATCGGAAAAGCTCCTGACGTTTCATAAAGGAGGTCAGTTCATGGACAAAGCTATAAAGAAAAAAGCCGGCATCGCAGTTGATATACTTATGTATCTGATACTTCTCGTACAGATGATATATGTCTTCACAGGGAATATCGTTCATGAGATACTTGGGATATGCTTTTTTGTGTGTCTGGCTGTTCATATCATAATAAAGCGGAAACAGCTCCCGCTGCTCATAAAGTTCAGAAACAGATCAGCATCGAGGAAATTTTCTGATATTGTAACTCTGCTGCTTTTTGCGGCTGTTATCGTACTCATGGTCAGCAGCATGGGCGTTTCGAGAGTTATCTTCCCGTGGTTCAGGGCAGCCGGAAACGTTGATCTTCACACATATATGGCAACGGCGGTGCTGACGCTCTCTGTGCTTCACGGAGGTATGCACTTTTTCATACGGACAAAGAAAAAGAAAAGGGCAGCGGCATTTATCGCAGCCGGCTGTGCGGCTTCCGCTGCGATAGGACTTGCACTTGTTCCGTATCTTAACAGGCATTTCAAGACGGTGAAGATAGATCATTCCGAAGCAGTCAGCGGAGAAGCCGTTGAGTGGAATGGCAGCAAACCGCTCGTAGTATACTTCACAAGAGTGGGGAACACTGATTTCAAAGCTGATGTCGATGCTGTATCGGGAGCTTCTCTCATGCTTGCAGACGGCAGGCTAATGGGAAATACCCAGCTTCTTGCAGATATGATAGATAATGCCATAGACTGCGATGTAAAGGCGATAACTCTTACAGGAGAAAAATATCCCTCCGGTTACGGAGAAACTGTATCTGTTGCCGGTAAGGAGCTTAAAAACGATTCACGTCCCGATATAGAAGCTATCGATGTGAGCGGATATGATACAGTGATACTGATATATCCTCTGTGGTGGGGAACAGTTCCTATGCCGGTGGCGACATTCCTTGAAAGCAGCGATCTCAGCGGAAAAAAGCTTTACGTTATCGCTACACAGGGAAGCAGCGGCTACGGAAGCAGCATCGGTGATATAAAAGATATGGCGGACGGTGCGGAAGTTATCCCCGCAATGAGCATTTACTGTGATGATATCCCTGATTCAAGGGAAAAGATCGGAAAATGGCTGTCAGGCATTTCTGAAAAATAATATGCCATAATTAAACAGGCAGGAACTTTCTGAAAGCTCCTGCCTGTTTTGTATGTGTTCGCTTTATGAACCTGTGCCGCTGTATTTCATCGCACCGTGCATCCATATCTTATAGCTGATATAGAAGAAGATAAGTCCTATCACCGGTGAGAGCCACGAAAGAAGCGGTATCTCATCGGGGCGGAGTATGACCAGACTCGGATAATATGCTATGAATGCTATCGGCATAAGGAACGTGAATATGAATCTGAATACCGGACTGAATATCGTCACGGGATATTTTGCATAGTCCTTGAATCTGAAAACGAGATCGAGGACGAAGAAAGAATTCTGTATCCAGAAGCAGGTAGCTGCTGCTGCATTCTGCAAAGCTATCATTATGAGAGATGCAGTTATGAGGAAAACTATCAGTTTCAGCAGTATCAGCGGTGAGAAGCCTATCCCGATCTTTCCCCATGAGTAGGCGAGCGTTCCGATACCGAATGCAAGCTGTCCGAGACCTTTTATATCGAATACCTCCGACTGATAATAGAAGAAAAGATTTATCGGACGGAAGCAGTATTTTATGAAATCTCCGGAGTAGACATACATTCTCAGGCTCCAGTTATTGTCGAAAAGACACTGTACCGGAGTGAGTGATATCAGCGAGAAGCCGTACAGAAAAAGCATCTCATGATAGCTCCACCCGTTGATAGACGGAAAGTTCCTGAACATGATCCAGAATCCCACAAATCCGGATATATTGGTGCATATCATACCTATCGTGGAGATGATGAAATCGGCACGGTAGCTCATTTTGCTTTTTATGTCCTGAGCGAGTATCTTGCGGTAGATACGCAGGTAAAATCCAATACCTTTTCTTTTCATGGCTCAACCTCCGTTCACTGTTATCTGTCTGAGCGATATCTTCCAGAAAAGCTTGCTGACGATCATCATGATGATGCACCACATGAGCTGAATGCCTATCGTGCAGAGAACATCTTTTGTATCAGGAGAGCTTTCGAGGAGGATAGTGAGCGGTGCATTGTATATCGACTGGAACGGCAGGCGGCTTACTATTGTTTTGAGCGGTTCGGGGAAAAATGCTATCGGTACTGTAGCACCTGACAGGAGCAGGACTACTACCTGCTTCATGATGTTTATTCCCCATATCGATTCGGTGTAAAGGCAGATCGTTCCGACGATGAAATCAATGCTGTAGTTTATCGAAACGGCTATCACGACCGAGATGACGAACCAGAGAAGATTCATTCCGAGATGTATTGCTCCGTGCGTTACTGCGGAGACTACTATGAATGTCGGCAGAAAAGTGAAAAAGAACTGCGTGATGAAAGAACCCGAATACGACCAGAAAAGATACTTTCTGTATTCCATAGGCTTCAGCAGGTCAAGGACGATCTTTCCGCTTTGTATGGCTCTGCCTATTTCCCATACGGTGTACATCTCCATAAAGTTGAACAATGCCGTCGCAAGGACGAGGTATATCAGCGTATCGGTAAATGTCATGCCGTTCACTATATCTGTTCCGGAAGAAGCGTATATGGCTTTCCACAGGAAATATACAACTATGAGATAGAGAAGATTTCCGATGACCATTACGAAAGTCGCAAGTCTGAACTGGAGCGAATCCATTATTCCTGCACGGGTGAGGGATATGTATTTTTTCAGCTTCATTTCACTCCCTCCTCATATATCTTTTTAATAACCTCCTCCGAGGATATCTCTTCGAGCTGCATATCACGGATATTGTAGTTTTTCTGTAAAGCTCCGAGGATATCGATGACTTTTTCCTTATCCTCATCGACAAGGAGCGATATCCATTCATCATCAGAAGCCACTGAAAGATCGGGATATTCTTTCTGTATCGCATCTGCACGCTCTTTCAGATCGCCGTCAACACGTATTTTAAGAGTGCGGTATGAACCGAAGAAGCTTTTGAGGTGAGCGATATCATTGTCATAGAGCATCTTGCCCTTATCGATTATAACTATCCTCTGACAGAGTGCATCGACATCGCCCATATCATGAGTCGTAAGTATGACGGTAGTTTTCTTTTCCTTATTGAGTGCATGGATAAGCGTTCGTATCTTAGCCTTCAT